>JBBQBU010000155.1:0-11277 GCA_038318015.1 Chloroflexota bacterium
TCGTTGATGCGGTTCACGGAGCGGGATATCGCGACGTTGCGCTCGCTCGCCCCGTGGGCTGCGCGCGTCGCCCCGACTATTGCCCGCGAGTTCTATGAGCACCAGTTCACCCACGCCGGCACCGGCGCATTCTTCCGCGACTACGCCGCGCGTAAGAACATCCCCATCGAGAAGTTGCGTGTCCATCTGGAAACGGCCCAGGCGGGCTACTTCCGGCAGATCTTCGACGAGGCAATGCAGGGCGGCGAGTTCGGCACAGCCTACTTCGAGCGCCGCCTGAAAGTCGGCCAGTTGCACAACCACATCGACCTGCCGCTGAAGTGGTACGTCGGTTCGTACGCCGTGTATCAGGATCTCGTCCGCAAGTACCTCGGCCGCAGTCTGATGCTGCGGCCCGGCTTCCGTGCCCGCGCCGAGCGGGCCATCTTCACCGTCTTCAACTTTGACATCCAGGCCATCATGGACGCCTTCTTCTTCGACTATCTGGCGACGGCCGGCGTCGATCTCGAACAGGTGCACGTGGCGCGCAAGGAACACGACCTGTCAGAGCAGGGTGCCGAGATGAAGGGCATCCTCGTGGACACGCTGACCGAGGCGGCCCGCACCAGCCGGATTGTTGCTGAAGTGAGCAGTCAGCTTGGCGAAACGACAAGCCAGGTGAGCCGGGCGGTTCAGCAAGTCACGATTGCCATGCAGAATGTTGCGTCCGGAGCCGTGGAGTCGAGCCAGACCGTGCAGGAAGGCAGCGCAGCCGTCAACCAGTTGTCCGATGCCATCGACAGCAGCGCACGACGGGCCGCCGAGCAAGGCGGGCAGGCGCGCGCCATCGCTGGTACGGCCCAGGATATGGCAGACAGTGTCGGGCAGGTGACCGAGAAAGCTCAGCTTGTGGCCGCGTCGAGCCAGAAGACGAAGGTTGCCGCTCACGACGGCAGCGAGGCTGTGCGCGAGACGGTCCGCCGCATGCAGGAGATTAAGGCTGTCGTTGGGCAGGCCGCACTACGGGTTGAAGACCTGGGGCGGCTCGGAGAGAAGATTGGCGCGGTCATCGAGACCATCGATGACGTAGCCGAGCAGACAAACCTGCTTGCGCTCAACGCCGCGATTGAGGCGGCGCGAGCAGGCGAGCACGGCCGTGGGTTCGCGGTTGTGGCCGACGAAGTGCGGAAGCTTGCTGATCGGTCGCAGCGTGAGACCAAGGCTATCGCGGCGCTCGTCCACGATGTGCAAGTTGGTACCCGCGAAGCCGTGGCGGCTATCTCCCTGGGCTCTGCCCGCGTTGAGGATGGGTCCGTGATGGCTGACCGGGCCGGCGCCGCGCTGGACGTGATTATCGCTGCGGTTGAGGCGACCGATGATCAGGTTAGCGGCATTGCGGCGTCGGCAAGCGCGCTTGAATCCGGCGCGCGGCGGACGGCTGAGGGCATGGGTGCCATGCGTGAGTCTATCGAGCTGTCGTCGTCAACGACTGACGAAATGGCGAGCCAGGCCGCCCTTCTGACCGCGACTGTCGAGTCGATGGCGGCCGTCTCGGAGGAGAACTCCGCATCAACCGAGGAGGTCTCGGCTGCGGCTCAGGAGATGATGGCCCAGGTTGAGGAGATTGCCGCTCGCGTCCACGATCTGACGCGGATCGCTCTGGATCTGGAGAAGGTCATTTCTCGGCTTAAGCTCGATGCGCCGGTCGCTGAGGGCGCACCGCGTCAGGCCGGGCAGCCCACACCCGTCAAGCTTTCGGCTGTTCGGCAGCGCGCCGCGCGCTAGGCACACGTTCGACAGGCCGTTGCGCCGGGGCGTATCTGACAGTCGGTCCACGAGGGCAGGTCACGGCGGCGATGACCTGTCCTCGACCCATGTCCTCGACCCATGTCCTCGACCCATGTCCGCGACCGCAGTGGCCGAAACGGAGACGGCACGGCGATGTGACCGACTGCCGGTGCGACAGGCCATCATGCTGGCCGAACGGGCTGGTACACTCGTGTGGCGATAGGCGGGGAAAGAGCGAATGGGTGAGCGATCCGCACCTCGGAATCGAGGCAAGGCTGCCCCTGCGTCCAACAGTGTCCGGCATCCGGGCGGGGACGCGACGGAGCCGGCCTCTCGCTCGCGCTTTACTGACACGTTGGTGGCGCTGAGCGATGCGATGGCCTCGCTGGCGGCTGAACGTTCGCTGAACCACGTGTTGCAGCACATTGCGGATCTGGCCCGGGACGTGGTGGGCGCGCAGTACGCGGCGCTGGGTGTGTCCGATAGCGACGGCCGCATCACCGAGTTCATCACCAGCGGCCTGACCCCCCAGGAGCGGGCCGCCATCGGGGCGCTGCCACGCGGCCACGGGCTGTTGGGTGTTCTGATCCGCGAGGGGCGTCCCGTTCGGACTGCGGCCATTTCCAACGATCCGCGCTCGTCCGGCTTCCCGCCCAATCATCCGCCGATGACCTCGCTGCTGGGCGTCCCCGTGAGCCTGGGCGACCGCATCCTCGGCGACCTCTACCTCACGGACAAGCTGGGCGCGGGTGAGTTCAACGAGGAAGACGAGCAGTTGGCTTTGTTGCTGGCGCGGCACGCGGCCGTCGCCATCGACAACGCACAGTTGAACGACGAGCTTGAACAGCGGCTGGAGCAGGTGTCGTCGCTGCGCGAGTTCGGGCAGGCCATCGGCCAGGAGTTGGATGTCGAGCGGGCGCTGCAATTGGTGGTCGAGCGTTCAGCTGATTTGCTGCAATCGTCGCTGGTCGCCATCGCCCTGCGGGACGCCAACAGCGACGTGTACACCTTCGAGGCGGCAGTCGGCCGGCGGGCGCGCCGACTGCTCGGGCTGCGAGTTTCTGGTGACAGCAGCATGATGGGCTGGGTCGCCCAGGTTGGACATGGGGCCATCATCGACGACGTGGCCCACGACGAGCGCGTCAGCCTGCGCGTGCTGGAAGCGGTTGGCGGTCGCCACGGCATGTGGGCGCCGTTGCGGGTCGGCACGCGCGCCGTCGGCTGCATCATGACGCTGGACCGGCTGAACGGGAAGCCGTTTGACGCCGCCGACTTGCGGCTGGCCGAAGCAGTTGGGCAGCAGGCCGCAGCCGCCATCGAGAACGCCCGCCTCTACGAGCGCGCGCGCCACGAAGCCAGCACCTCGCGCGCCCTGTTGCGGGTGACGCGCGCCATGAACGCGTCGATCCGCCTGGAAGAGATCCTGCAATTGATCGTGGACGCCCTCTCAGAGTTGATCGGGACGCCGGCCATCGCGGTGTCGCTGCTGGCGGCGGACGGCGCACAGTTTGAGTTGGCGGCCACGCGGGCGCTTGCCGCCCATGACGATTCTCACGTCAGACATGCGTCAGCCGGCCGATTCGACGGACGGATGAGCAGCCTCGCGTGGCAGGTCATCGACGGCAAAGGCCCGAGTGTGGTGGCCGACACGCGCGACCGTTCGGACCTGAACTTCCCGGTGCTGCGCGACGGCTCGACGCCGCGCTCGGTCGCTATCTCGCCAATTCGGCTGGGCGAGCGCGTGCTCGGGATCGTTGAGGCGTACTCGACGGAGGCGAATCACTTCACCGAGGACGATACGGCCCTGCTGGCCGCGTTCGCAGATCAAGCCGCGACGGCGATTGAGACGGCTCGCCTGTTCGGGCAGACGCGCGAGTTGGCGTTGCTCCAGGAGCGGGACCGCATCGCCAAAGAGTTGCACGACGGCATCATCCAGACGATCTACGCGGTCGGACTGAACCTCGACTACTGCCGGCTAGCCCTCCGCGAGAACCCGGAGGACGTTGAGGCGCGCATAGGCGACGCCACCAGCGGTCTCAACCGGGCAATCTCCGACATCCGAAATTACATCCTCGACCTGACGCATCGAGTCGGCAGTGTGATCAGCCTGCGCGAAGCCGCCGAGGGGCTGATGCGCGAGTACGGGCAGGCCGATATTACGGGCTGGCCGTCAATCACCATGCACGTGGACATCTCCGACGATGCCGCTACTGCCGTCCCGGCCGAGCGGCGCGCGGAACTCGTTCAGGTGCTCCGTGAGGCGCTGGCGAACGCAGTCCGGCACGGCCGGCCGCGCACGGTGTCCATCGCAGGACGGGTGGACCACGGACGGCTCCTGCTGTCCGTGACCGATGACGGTGCCGGCTTTGACATGAACGCCGGTTCCACCGAAGAGCACCACGGCCTCCGCAATATGGCGAACCGCGCCCGGATGCTTGACGGGCACCTGCAGATTGAGAGCGCGCCCGGCAACGGCACCGCCATCACCCTGGTGGTACCCATCTCCGTCTGAGTGGCCGGCCAGGACGACAGACCCCGGTCGGATGTCCAGGTCTCAGATCTGCTTTCATCCTGCAACAAGGGCGCGACGTTCGTGTGCCGTAGCGCGACGCCAGGACGGCAGACGTGGGCGTCAACCTACGACACCGCGACTGCACCGCACCCTCCGGCGGTCGTTCATGGGCTGCTGTTGTTACGTCTTTGGGCCGAAGTCCCGCTGGTGGCACTCGACGATGATCCGCTCGATTTCGGCAGGGTCGTCTGTGCACGTCACAAGGTCCAGGTCATGCGGCGAGACTTTGCCCTCGGCCAGCAGTGACCCCTTGATCCAGTCCAACATGGCCTGCCAGAAGGCGCACCCCACCAGGATGACCGGGAAGTTCTTGATCTTCCGGGTCTGGATCAGCGTGAGCGCCTCGAAGAGCTCGTCAAGGGTGCCGAAGCCGCCGGGGAAGATGACGAAGCCGGTGGCGTACTTCACGAACATGGTTTTCCGCACGAAGAAGTAGCGGAAGTTGATCGGCTCGTCCACGAAGGCGTTCAGCCCCTGCTCGTGCGGCAGTTCGATGCCGAGGCCGACCGAGCGGGCGTGCGCCTCGCGCGCGCCGCGGTTGGCGGCTTCCATGATGCCGGGGCCTCCGCCGGTGATGATGGCGAAGCCGGCCCGCCCAAGCCGGCGCGCAACGGCCACTGCGACGCCGTACATCGGGTCGGTGCGCGGCGTGCGGGCCGATCCGAAGATGGTCACGGCCGGCCCCACGTCGGCCATAGCGTCGAAGCCGGCCACGAACTCGCCGGTGATGCGGAGCACGCGCCACGGGTCAGTGTGGGTGAAGGCAGCGGGGTGCAGCCCGGGCGGAACTGCGAGCAGTTGTTCGTCCTCGGTGGGGCGCCCGCTGCGGGCCGCGCGGTTCAGGGTCGGGTTTGGCTGTTCGAGCGGCTCGTCGTCGTCGAAAAGCCGCGCATCTGCTTCTTCAGGACTCTGCACCGATGGCCTCCTGCGCGCCAGGGCTAGCGAAGATACATGCTGGAAGCGTACTTGTTCAGGTAGTGCGCGTGGGGCTGAAGTCTGGCGGTTAGCGCGCCGGCGCGGCGTGCGGCGTAGGTGCGCCGTGAATCAGGGTCGTGAGCACCACGTCGGCGTTTGGCAGGCGCGTCGCGTCGAGCGTGCGGATGCCGAGTGCTGCTGCCCGCCGCCGTGCTGATTGGTCCAGCGTGTCGGTGGTGGCGAACACGGCAACCACCGACCGGCCCGCCGCGCGCTCGGCCAGCGTCAGCAACTCGTAGAGTGGCCCGTTCACGTCGTGGCCGCCCGTCTTGCACGACGCCAGCGTCGCTCGCCCGTGTGCCGTCCCGGCAAAGTCGATTTCATTCGCGACTTCGCCGCGCCCGCCGACCGGGTCGCCCTCTTCGCCGCTGAACGACCAGCGGAAGCGGACGCCAGACGCGCAGTCGTCGAAGCGCCCGGACGCATCGGCGATCTCGAACACGTACTCCTCAAGCCAGCGCCCGTGCAGGAACTGGAACGCCTGCATGGATGTCGGGAAGAGTGCGTTGCCCCGCCACTCCAGCACGCCGTCGTCGGCCAGTTCCGTGAGCAGCGGCCGGAGCGCCCGCAGATGGTGAACGCGGAGCGGGTGGTCGGGCGCGCCACGGTGGGTTGCATCCAGGAGGGGGCGCGCCAGCGGAATGTTCCGCGCCAGCCGGTGGGCCGCCGTCCCAAACGGCGAGATGCTACCGGGACTGCGCTCTATGCCGAGGACGCGCTTGCCGTGCGCTTGCAGATAGTCGCTCACGTCGATGTTGGCCTCGAGCGGCTCGCTGTCAGATTGGTCCGGGCTGATCGACCGGATGACGCGATCACTCCAATCAACGCGCAGCAGGCGGCAGCGGTCTGGCGTGTCAACCTCGCGCTGATGGGCCAACTCATAGAATGCGAGCCCCAGGACGCCGCGCGCGTTGGTCAGGTCGAAGACCACATCACAGTCGGTGCCAAGCTGCAGCCGCTGTTCAAGGAGCCGCTGGCCGGACGGCACGTCGACCACCGTGATCGAGTGCCAGTCTGCCGCGCGACCGTCGCGGCGCAGCAGGCCCACCAGCGGCTCGCCGCGCCAGTCGATGACGGGCGGGGCGACGCAGATGACGCGTGACACGTCGAGTTGACGCGCCAGCACCAGCGGTGCCAGCGGCTCGTCGCCCACCAGCGTCACCAGCACTGGCCCGTCGCAGCGCCACATAGTCTGTGGCTGTCGCTGCTCGCGTCGCTCAGCGTGTCCGCGCTCCTGGTGGTCCGGGCCGATGGTCGGATGCCCTCCGGCCGACGCTGGCCGCGACGGGTGCCGGTCGTTGCCGTGCCCGCCCTGCCGCTCCGCTCGCTCTGGTCGTGACTCCACGCCCTACCCTCCCGCCGCTCCCAGCAGTCTCGGCAACGCATCGACGAGACTGCCGCTCTGGACTGTCCTACATTCGCACGGCGGCCGTCCACGCCGAGAGGGACCGCCCAGGTGCGGGTGTTCCGACGGGTCGTGCATGCAGACCTCGGGCCACCGATGGCGGCGGCCCGTTCGCAACGCGGTCGGCTAGCCGGCCCGGCGCACCGTCGGCTGCACGGTGGCGTCCTCGGGCGGCGTGTCGTCGCCCGGCTCGTCGTGCTGGCGTACCCAGCGGCGCAGCGCCGTTCCCACGGCTTGCAGCGTCGTCGGCTTGGTCAAGAAGTCGTCCATGCCCGCTTGCAAACACTGTTCTCGGATCCCGGCGAAGGCGTTCGCGGTCAGGGCGATGATCGGCGTGCGCTGGCCGGCTGGTTCGCCCTCGCGGATGGCTTCCGCTGCTTCGTAACCGTCCATGACGGGCATTTGCACGTCCATCAGAATGGCGGCGTAGCGGCAACTGGCAACGGCCTGGACGGCCTCGTGTCCGTCCACGACCGCGTCTACCGTGTAGCCCAGGCGCTCCACGATGCGCGCCGTGACCTTCCGGTTGATCGGGTTGTCGTCCACCACCAGGACGAGCGGCTGACCGGTCACCGGTGGCTCAATGGGAGCGGCAACGGTCGTGCGGTCAGCGTCTTGCGTCGGGTCGTCCCGGAGTGCCGTCGCGCTCAGCAGCGGTGCCGTGAACCAGAACAGGTTTCCGCGCCCCTCCACGCTATCGACCCCGATGGCACCGCCCATCATCTGCACCAGTCGGCGGCAGATCGCCAGACCCAGGCCGGTCCCGCCGTACTGGCGCGTCGTGGAGCTGTCGGCCTGGGTGAACGGCTGGAAGAGGCGCGCCATCGTGTCCGGCGAGATGCCGATGCCGGTGTCGCGCACCTCACAGCGCACCAGCCGCTCGGTCCCGTCGCCCTCCAGGCTGACCTGGATGCTGACACGCCCGCTGGGTGTGAACTTGACGGCGTTGCCCACGAGATTGAGCAGCACCTGGCGCAGGCGCACGGGGTCGCCGTGGAGCCGGGCGGGCACCGCCGGTGCGACATCGACCTCCAGCAACAGGCCACGCTGGCGCACATCGTCCGCCAGGATGACCGTCACCTCGTCGATGATCTCGCGGATGTCCAGATCAATCAGTTCCAGTTGGAGGTGCCCGGCCTCGATCTTCGAGAAGTCCAGGATGTCGTCAACGATGGCGCGCAGGGCTTCGGCGCTAGCGCGAATCATCTCGGCGTCCTCGTGCTGTCGTTCAGATAGGTCGTCGTCAAGCAGCAGGGCGGTCAGGCCGATGACGCCATTGAGCGGCGTCCGGATCTCGTGGCTCATGGTCGCCAGGAAATCGCTCTTGGCGCGACTGGCCGCCTCGGCTTCCCGGGCGAGAGCATCGGCGCTGGCGGCAGCTTCGGCCAGCGCCGTGTTCGCGCTGACGAGCGCCAGTTGTGCGTCGTACCGCTCCGTCACGTCCATGGTCGTGCCCAGCACCCGCAGGGAGCCGTCTTCGCCACTGTGCATGGCGCGCCCGCGCGACGCCAACCACCGAATCTCGCCGTCTGGCCGCACGATGCGGTAGGTGTGTTCGACCGTGCCGCTTTCGACGGCTGCTGCGAACAGGTTGGCGCGCACCATCGCGCGGTCGTCGGGGTGCATGCGTGTCAGCACGTCGTCGATGGTGTCCCCGAGTGCGACGGTCGAATCGGCTCCGACAAGGCGGGCGCTGTCACCGCTGCGCCACATGCGCCCAGACACTGGGTCCAGTTCCCAGAATGACATCTGCGCGGCTTCCAGGGCCATGTGTAGGCGGGCTTCTGACTGCTGCATCGCCAGATGTTGTTGCACGCGCTCGGTGACGTCGCGCGAGATGGCCTCATAGCCGATCAGCGTGCCCTCGTCGTCGTAGGTGAATGACCGCCGCGTTTCAATCCAGATCCAGCGCCCGTCTTTGTGCCGCAAGCGATGGGTTTCAACCGGGTGCGGCACGTGGCTCCGATCTAGGGCGAAGGTCGTGAAGGTGTCGTCCGGGTGCACGATGGTCGATGGGAAGCGGACATCGTTGTAGTAGTCGTCCGGGGTGTAGCCCATGACGTGGGTGATGGCAGGGCTGACGAACGTGAACCGGTCCACCGGCCGGAGTTCGCGGCGCATCATGATGTCCGGTGCCTGCTCTGCCAGGTGGCGGAACCGTGCTTCGCTGTCGGCAAGGGCCGTTTCGGCTGCCTCCCGCTCGGCTGTGCGAGCGACGAGTCGCTCCCGCATGGTTCGGAATGCCGTGGCAAGGCGGGACCATTCGGCGACGCCTCCCACCGAGAGGGGCGGCACGGCGATGCCAGCGGCGAATGCTTCGACCGCTCCCGTCAGGCGGTTGATCGGCGCTGCAAGCTGGCGGGCCACGGCCCAGCCGCAGAGTACGGCGATGCCAGCACCCAGGACGAGGCTCTGAAGCAGCGAGTCGCGGGTGGCGCGGTTGCCCTCCAGCACGCTCGCGGGATCGCGCTCCGCGATGACCGTCCACGAATGGCCCGGCACGCGCCCATAGCCGCCGATACCCGATGGGGGGCGGGTGCCTCGGGCGGTGCCCAGCGCGCCGCTGCTGGCCGTTCCGATCTGTGCCGCGACTGCCACCGATTCGGCTACTGGCGTGCGGGCCGGATCGCGGTCAGCCCCGGCCGGGCCAAGGATCGCGCGGCCCTGCGCGTCAACGACGGAGATGACCGCGTCCGAACCGAGATCGTCGGCGGCAGCCCGCAGCCGTGCCGCCAGCGGCGAGAGCGATAGTGTGGCCGTCACGATGCCGTGCGGCTGCCCGTCGGCCCCGCGTATACGGGTGGCGAAGCGAACCGTCCGCTGCCCATTGCCGGTAGCGTCAGTGATCGTCTCGACGGGGACGGTGCTGCCACCCGCCGTGATCGTGAAGAGTCCGGCCGCGTCCGGCAGGGCCGTAAGTGACTGATCGTCGCTACGCGCCACGGGTGCCCCGGTCGCGTCGTAGGTGGCAAAGACCGCATCAGCATACGCCGTCTGAAAGCCGCTCATGACGGCCTGGTGCTGAACGGAGTCCGCCGTCGCCAGGGCCGGCTGCTGTGAGAGAGCCACCACCGCCGTACCGTGGCGGTCGAACGTCTCGGAGACTTCCCGCGCGAGGCTGCTTGCCATCGATTCGGCCCCCATCGCGGCCTGCTCAACGGCGGTCTGTTCCTGGCGCGATGCGAGTTCGAATGCGGCCAGGAGCAGCGGGATCGTAGCCGCGATGGCGAGCGTGAGGCCCAACCGCCCGCGGAGGGATGAGACGCCAGGCGGAGTGACGCGTGGCGCGACGCGCAGGCGAAGCCCCAGGTAGCCGGCGACGGCTCCAAGGATGATGATGCCCGGCCAGTTCTCATTCGGAATGGCAGAGCCGACGAGCCGCCAGAACGCCAATCCCGCCACGATGCCGCGTGCCACCATCGCCGGGTGCTCGCGCGCTCGCCCTGTGAATTCAGCCCCAATCAGGAAGGCACTCGCCAGGACGAACGCGAGGCCAACGGCGACGCCTAATGAGCTTGGGGCAATCTTCGAGACCGCGAGCCCCTGCGTTGGCAGCCCCAGGATAGCGAGGCCTGCCACCAACGACATTCCGGCAAGAATGACCGAGAGAAGATCCACGATGGGGCGGTCAGGTGCCCGCGCGTCGCCGGCTGGCGGTGCCCGTTCGAGGAGTGGGGCAAGGCCGATGACGATTGCTGTTGTAATGAGGATCAGCGCGCCTGCAAACGAGCCTGCCAGCGTGAAGATCAGCGCGACGCGCGCCAACACCACCCCGGCGGTGGCGTGCATGACCAGTTGCACCCAGCGGCTGGGCTGGTACGATGCGGCGATCAGCAGGAGCAGCCCAGCCAGCACCAGGGCCGCGCCGGGCGGGCCAAGCGGGTCCGTGGGCAACTGCGGAGCGAGGGTGATGACGTGATGGGGTGCCACGAGGAGGACGGCCCCGAGTAACGCGCAGGCCGTCCCAATCGCTCTTCGCAGTGGTGAGGTTGCCCAGATGACCGGTACCGGTCGAAACACGTATCCCTGCCCGGCTGCTCGCGGATATGTCAGCGTCAGGTCGAATTGCACCGGGCTGATGCGCCCGACTGCTATGCCCACGAGCCCACCACGAGAAACGGGTGAACGGCCGTCCTGGGGACGAGTGGGCCGAGGAATGCCCGGGCGCTCATCATACTCATCCTGGCGGCTGCGGGCCGGCTAATTGTGGGGTGATGCAGCACAATCGCAAGAGCACCGTGACCGGTTGCCGGTCTTCGGCGGGCACCGGACCGCCATCATACGGTGCACGTGAGGACTTGACCATTCGCGGAACACGTACCCTGGCTGATCCTGAACCGTCGAATGAACACGCCGGGCCGCACCCGGCGCTGCCCCCTGGCGACACGGACGTGGTGATCGTTGGTGGCGGGCTGGCCGGCCTCGCGGCAGCCGTGACGCTGCGCCGCGCTGGCGTTGCCGCCTGCGTGCTGGAGTCGGCGGGGCGCGTCGGCGGGCGGGTGATGACGTTGCGGGCACCGTTCGATGACGGCCTGAGCGCCGAAGCGGGCGGGGAGTT
>JBBQBU010000156.1:0-11276 GCA_038318015.1 Chloroflexota bacterium
GTCGCGCCAGTAATGAACGACGCCCCAGGGCTGACCAGAAACGCCACTGCCGCCGCGATCTCCTCCGGCCGGCCGTACCGCCCGAGCGCGATGCTCGCCCGCACCAGACTGGCGAACTCTCCGTCCGCCGGGTTCATGTCGGTGTCGATCGGCCCAGGCTGCACCACGCCGCCAGCGGTGCCAGCGCCGCCGAGTTGCAGCGCATCGCGGACGTGGCCCTACGCGCCTGCCCCGCCTGACGCCAGCGGCCGGCCGTACGAGCACCTCCCGAAGCGCACCGCACAGCAAGAGAAAAGGCCCAGCACGTCTATGCTGGGCCACTTCCAACTCCTGTCTCCTTCAGTTTCAGGCGCGGTTGGCAAGCTCTGCCGGCACCGCCGGCACGTCCTCAAGCTTGAGGCCAAGCCCCTCAGCTACCCTGCGGCCGTACTCGGCGTCCGCCTGCCCGAAGTGCCAGACCATCCGCTCCTGGATGTCCGGGTTGCAGGTCTTCAGTTCGCCAACCAGGTTCGAGATCAATTCGTCCTGCTCCCACGCCTCGAACGTGCGCCAGCGGTCGCCGGCCTGCCCGTAGTTGTTCGTCCGACTGATCTCCTGCTGCACCACCTTGCCAGAGACCATCGGCTCGTGCGGCGGGGCTGCGCGGCGAACTTCGTGCGGGCCACCCCGGCTGGTCGGCTCGTAGTTCACGTGCGGGTTCGCGCCGTGCGCCACGCTGTCTACGCGGTACGTCATCTGACCATCGCGCTGGTTGCTGCTGACCGGCTTCTTCGGGGCGTTGATCGGGAGTTGCAGGTAGTTCGACCCGACCCGGTGCCGCTGCGTGTCGGAGTACGAGAACGTCCGGCCCTGCAACAGTTTGTCATCCGAGAAGTCCAGGCCGTCCACCAGCACGCCCGTCCCGAACGATACCTGCTCCACCTCGGCGAAGTAGTTCTCCGGGTTGCGGTCCAGCACCATCATGCCGACCGGCATCAACGGGTACAGCTCCGGCGGCCAGAGCTTCGTCGGGTCCAGCGGGTCGAAGTCCAGTTCCGGGTGCTCGCCGTCCTCCATGATCTGCACCTGCAACTCCCACTTCGGGAAGTCGCCGCGCGCGATAGCGTCGTACAGATCCTGGGTGGCGTGGTTGAAGTTCGTTGCCTGGATCGCCTCGGCCTGCGCCTGGGTCAGGTTCTTCTCGCCCTGCTGGGTGATCCAGTGGTACTTGACCAGCACCCCCGTGCCCTGGCTGTCCACCCACTTGTAGGCGTGCACGCCCGAGCCGCGCATGTGGCGGTAGTCCTGCGGGATGCCCCATGGGCTGAACAGCCACGTCAGCATGTGGATCGACGAGGGCGACAGACCCATGAAGTCGAAGATGCGGTTCGCATCCTGCCGGTTCGTGATCGGGTCCGGCTTCAACGCGTGCACCATGTCCGGGAACTTCATCGCGTCGCGGATGAAGAAGACCTGGAGGTTGTTGCCGACCAGATCCCAGTTCCCGTCTTCGGTGTACATCTTGACCGCAAAGCCGCGCGGGTCGCGCAGCGTCTCTGGCGAATGCCCGCCGTGGATCACCGTCGAGAAGCGAATGAACAGCGGCGTGCGCTTGCCCGCTTCCTGGAACACCTTCGCCCGCGTGTACTTGGAGATTGGCTCGTCGCCGACCTTGCCGTACGCCTCGAAGTAGCCGTGTGCCCCCGCGCCGCGCGCGTGCACGACCCGCTCCGGGATGCGCTCGCGGTCGAAGTGCGACACCTTCTCAAGGAAGTGGTAGTTCTCCAGCACCGTCGGGCCACGGTCGCCAACGGTCCGGTTGTGCTGGTTGTCGTAGACGGGGTGCCCCTGCCTGGTTGTCAGCGGCGGGCCATCCGCCTGCATCGCCGGCTTGCTCGGCTCGGATCCCCGTCCGTTCACGTGCCCGTTGGTTGCCCCATTGGTCGGCGTGTCACTCATGCTGATCCCTCCGCCACCCACACCTGGGCCTCGTCGGCCCACGCGGGCGGCATCTGGTCGGACTCCGTCATGCACGCGGGTGCCGCCTGTGGCTTCGCCGCTCACCGCACAGTAGGCAACCGCTTCTAGCTAATAGTGATTCTTACAAAGGTGCGTGTCAAGGCATTGCCGGGCCGAGGGGGCGGCGAAGGCGGGGCAAAACGCGCGCACGTCAGGCGGCATTACCGCACGGGCGCGCCATGCTGGCGACCGGTAACGCGTCGAAGGCCGGCGAGCGCGTGCTACGACGCGACGGACACCGCTGACGCGCAGGCCGCGCACCGTCCGTACAGGTCGAGCCTCTGGGCCTCGAGCTGGAAGCCCTCATCCTGGGCGGCACGGTCTCGCAGGGCGCGCACCACGTCGTCGCAGCCGTCGTAGTCCGTGATGTGGCCGCAGCCAGTACAGATAAGGTTGGCGTGCGGCAGCACGTTAGCGTCGAAGCGCACCGCGGTCTCGAAGGTGAGCGGGCGCAGCAGCCGACGCTCAACCATCGTGTTCAGCGTCGCGTAGACGGTTGCCAGGCCCATCGTCGGGAAGCGGACCCGCACCGCCTCGTAGACCTCGGCGGCTGTCGGGTGGTCCTGCGAGATGACCTCATGGGCAATAGCCAACCGCTGGGGGGTCAACCGAAGCCCAGCCCCCTTTAACAATGACGTTGCGGTTGTGTCGTCGCTGCTGTGTGCGTGCGCCATGCTGCTTGGTTATACACCGGCGAGCAAGTGGATGACGTTGCCCAGGCGGAGATGTTGGCAAAACGTGTTAGTAGCCGGCTCACGCGGCCCTCACCCGACTTTCTCGCGCTCCCATTCCGGGATGAACTTCTGCCAGCCGCGCTGCGATTCCAGGTACTGCGCGAACAGATAGTAGCTGTTCGCCTTCGGCTCGAACGGCGGGCGGCGCAGGGGCATCCGGGCCTCTTCCAGCGCCTTGCCCCCCTTGCGATGATTGCAGGACCGGCAGGCCGTGACGAGATTGTCCCAGGTGTGCGGGCCGCCTCGGTGACGCGGGATCACATGGTCAAGCGTCAGGTCGCGCGTCTTCAGGCCGCAGTACTGGCAGGTGAACTGGTCCCGCATGAACACTTCGCGGCGGGTCAGGCGCACGCGCGGACGGGGGCGGCGAATCATGTAGATCAGGCGAATCACGGACGGCCGGGGAATGGTGCGTGACGGCGTTCGGATATCGCCGCGCGCATGTTCCAGCACCTCGGCCTTACCGCCGCCCACCAGGACGAGCGCGCGCCGCGTGTTACACACATTCAACGGCTCGTAATTCTGGTTGAGGACCAGGACCGAGGCCACTCGACCCTCCCCGCGCCTCCACATTACAGACCCGCCGGTCCCGGATTCGAGACCGGCGGATCAACACGATTACCGTCGCGATGGTACGACAGCGTCCACCGAGCGCATTGTAGCAGACCATTTCGGCAGGGAAAGGGATTGCCGGCAGTTCCGTGTTCGTCCCGTAGCGATGGGGTGGCAACGAGTCACGGCGGGCCGCATTCAGGGGGTCTGCGGGCCGGGCTTGATCGTCAGCGGCAGGCCGGCCACCAGCAGGTACACGGCGTCCGCGCGGGCCGCCAATACCTGATTCGCCCGGCCGATGGCGTCGCGGAAGACGCGCCCCAGGGGCGTTGCCGGCACGATGCCCAGCCCGACCTCATTGGTCACGACGATGAGATCCCAGCCGCCGGCTGCTTGCGCCGCGTCCAGGTCGGCCAGCTCCTGCGTGAGGGCCGCGTCAAGCTGGCGGGTCGTCTCACGGGTCGGGTCGGCGTCGCCAGACAGCGCCAGCAGCCAGTTCGTGACCAGCAGGCCCAGGTCGTCCAGCAACACCGTGCCGGGCATCTCTCGCAACATCGCGCCCGGCATCGCTGGTAGCGCCGGGCCGGGCATCGCTGGTAGCGCCGGGCCGGGCGTTGTCGGCAGGGCCGCCAGTGCCCGCCCGACCTCCCGTGAGGCTTCCAGGGTGCCCCAGGCCGCCGGCCGCCGCTGCTGGTGCTCACGAATGCGCGCCTGCATCTCGTCGTCGTCGGGGTAGACTTCGGCCGTGGCGAGGTAGAGCACCGGCCCGCGCCCCGCTGCTGCCAGCGCTTCAGCGTGCCGGCTCTTGCCGCTGCGTGCGCCGCCCGTCACCAGCGTCAGCCGGCCGCCGGTCACGGCTTCGCACTCACAGCAGGCTCACCGGGTCCACGTCGATGGTCCAGCCGGGCGGCAACTCCAACTTGTCGAGCAGCCGCGCGAACCGGTCGCCGCGCAGCAGCAACGCCCAGCGGAACCGCCCGCGCGCCCGTTCGGCGAAGCAGGGGGCCGGCCCGATCAGGTGGATGTCGCCGATGCCCTGGCGCGCCGACTCCTCGTCGAGCAGGCGGCGCACCCGGCGCGTCTCTCGGATGCAGCGGTCTTCGCGCGAGCCGGTGTAGAGCAGCCGCACCAGCCGCCCAAACGGCGGGTAGCCGTGGGTGCGCCTGAACGCCGTCTCCTGGCGGTAAAACGCCTCGTAGTCGTGGCGGGCGGCGGCCTGGATGGCGTAATGCTCAGGCACGTACGTCTGGATGACCGAGCGGCCGGGCAGCAGGCCACGTCCGCTGCGCCCGCTCATCTGCGACAGCAACTGAAAGGCCCGCTCGCCGGCCCGGAAGTCCGGCAGGAACAGGCCAACGTCGGCCAGGACGACGCCCACCAGCGTCACACGCGGGAAGTCGAGCGCCTTCGCGATCATCTGGGTGCCGACCATGATGTCGGCCTCGCCGTTCATGAAGGTACGCCAGAGGGCTTCGTGCGCGCCTCGCGTGCGGGTAGCGTCGCGGTCCCAGCGGATGACGCGGGCGTCGGGGAACTGCGCCGCCAACTCCTGCTCGACGCGCTGGGTGCCGGTCCCGAAAAAGCGGATACGCTTGCCGGCGCAGGCCGGGCACGCGGACGGCATCGGGCGGCGGCGGTTGCAACGATGGCAGATCAGGACCGTATCGGCGCGGTGGTAAACCACGGGGATGTCGCAGCGCGGGCAGGCCAGCACGTGCCCGCAGTCCCGGCATGAGACACACGTCGCCGTGCCGCGCCGGTTGAGCAGCAGCAACGCCTGCTCGCCGCGCGCCAGCGTCTCCCCGAGGGCCGCCTCAAGCTCGCGGCTGAAGATGCTGGTGTTGCCAGATTTGAGTTCGGCGCGCATGTCAACGACAGTGACGGGCGGCAGGCCGCGCTCGTCGGTGGCAGCCGGGACGGCCCCTGCGTCCACCCTCACCCCCGAGCCGGGATCAGCCCTCCCCCCCGTGGTGCCCCTCAGATCCTGGACGGCCCTCGTCGCCGGAACGGCCCTCACCCCCAGCCCCTCTCCCGCAAGCGGGAGAGGGGAGTTAGCTGCTACAGCGCCGGCTTCGCCCATGTGCGGTGCCAGGATGCTGAGGGATCGGCCATTCGCAGCCGCCCGGTCCGGCTCCCCCTCTCCCGCTTGCAGTTGTGGAACATTGCGCGCCCGGTCCGGCTCCCCCTCTCCCGCAAGCGGGAGAGGGGGCTGGGGGGTGAGGGCCGCACTCCCACGCCCGACGAGGTACCGCGCCGGCAGCGTCAGCAGCGTGTACCGCCCGCGCTCGGCCCGAAAGTACGACTCCACGTCCGGGGTGGCGCTGCCAAGCACCACCGGAGCGCGCGCCACCTGCCCCCACCACAACGCCACCTCGCGGGCGTGGTAGCGCGGGCTGTTGTCCTGGCGGTACGACGCGTCGTGTTCCTCGTCCAGGATGACGAGGCCAGGCCGGCGCACCGGGGCGAACAGCGCCGACCGCGCCCCGACCACGATGTCAGCCTCGCCGCGCCGCACGCGCTCCCAGTCCTGCCGGTGCTTCTTGGCCGGCAGGCCGCTGTGCAGCACCGCCACGCGGCCCGGGAACCGCTCCTCGAAGCGCGCGATGGTCGCCGGCGTTAGCGCGATCTCCGGCACCAGCATGATCACCTGCCGGCCAAGCTCCAGGGTGCGGGCTACCGCCTCGAAGTAGACGTGCGTCTTGCCGCTGCCGGTGACGCCGTGCAGCAAGAACGCCTTGTGCTCGCGCTGCTGGACGGCGTCGCTGATGCGGCGGGCGGCTGCGCCCTGCGGCATCGTGAGCGGTGGCCCAGGCAACGGCGGCGGGAGCACCGGCGGCTCGGCCGGAATCGGCGGCGCGGTCGGCTCCTTCCAGGTGCCCTTCTTCGCGGCGCTGGTGAGGCTGGCGACCAGCCCCGGCGGCAGGAACAAGGCAAGGCAGTCGTACAGCGACGCTCGGTAATGGACGGCGATCCAGCGAGCCAGCGTCAACTGGAGCGGCCCGACGAATGCGTCCTCTGCCACGCGGTCCTCGACGGGGCGCGTCGGGAACGACGGCGTCTCGCCAACCACGTTGACGACCACGCCGGGCAGCAACCGGGTCTGGAGCGGCACTAGCACCAGATCACCCGGCCGGATCGGCATGTCGTCCGGCACGCGGTAGGTCAGGCTGCCGGCCCCGCGCGTGCCGCCGAGATTCAGGGCGACTTTCGCGTGACGCACCGGCTACCCTCGCGACGCCGCCACTTCGCGCGACGGCGGCTCTTGCGTCGTCATTGTCGGACGCGCCGCCGCACCAGCGGCATCACCCCACATCTCGATCACAGCACGACGCGCCCGGCCGTCGGACTAGAGGACGACGCGCCGGGGCTTCACGCGCAACCGCTCGGCCATCACGATGGCCTTCACCTGCGCCACCGTCTCGTCGAGCTTGCCGTCTTCGTTGACCACCAGGTAGTCAAACTCGCCCATGCGGCGCGTCTCGACGGCCGCCGTCTTCAGGCGGGTTTCCATCTCTTCCAGGCGGCCCGAGCGCGGGTCTGCTATCCGCAACTTCAACTCTTCCAGGCTGGTCGGGGCCAGAAAGATCGAAATGGCGTTCGGGATGAGGGCCCGGAGCGTCGCGGCACCCTGCACGTCCGGCGTCACCAGCACGTCGCGGCCGTTCCGCATCCCCGCCCGCAAGCCCTCAATCGGGATGCCGTACGAGTGCTTGCCGTGCACCACCGCATGTTCGATCAGGTCGCCCCGGTTCAACATGCCGCAGAAGTCGGCGTCGTTCACGAAGAAGTAGTCAACCCCGTGCTTTTCGCCCAGCCGGGCCGGCCGCGTCGTCGCGGTGATGCAGTAGCCAATCGGGAAATCGGTGTCGCGGAGGCACTGCTTGATGGTGTCCTTGCCGACACCGCTCGGGCCGGAGATCACGAAGACCAGCCCACTGGCACGCCCGCCGCTCGAGAGTAGCCCGCCGCTCGGCACGCTGCTTTCCGCTTCGGGGACGGGATCGTTAGCTATACTGCCCACGATGCCTCAAACAGTGGCAAGAAGAACGGCGGCGCTCCTACCCCGAGTACGCGCCGCCGACTGTGTGTGTAACGCTGCATGAAACCCTCGCTCAGTTTCGACGCCCTGACCTTGCACGCCGTCCACGACGAGATCGAACGAGGTTTCGTCGGCGGCCGCATCCAGAAAGTGTCGCTCATCGACGAGTGGACGGTGGTGCTGGAGTTGTACGGCACCAGCGGGCGCGCGTCGCTGCTCATCTCAGCAGACCCACACGCAGCGCGTGTCTGCTTGATGCCTCAGCGACCAGAGCGTGCGGCCGAACTGGTGACACCGTTCCTGCTCCTGCTCCGAAAATACGTCCGCGACGGTCGGCTTGACTCGATCAGCCAGCCGCCCCTGGAGCGCGTCCTCGAGCTTCGGGTGTCCAAACGGGACGACGATGGGAACCCCCGCGAGGTTGGGCTGATTATAGAAGTGATGGGTCGGCGGAGCAACGCGGTCCTTGTCACCGAGGATGGGACCATCCTTGACGCGTTGCGCCGGGCCTCGGCCGAGAAGAACTCGATCCGCCCGATCATGCCGCGCCGCCCGTATCTGGCACCCCCGGCGCAGGATCGGCGGTCGCCGTTTGCGATGGACACCTGGGACCACCTCGTGGCGCTGGCCGGGCACAAGCCGGAGGGCGGCCTTGCCGAACTGCTGGGCGGCGAGTTGGCCGGCTTCTCGCGGCTGGCGGCCCGCGAAGTGGCGTTCCGGGCCACCGGGGCGATTGATACTGCGGTCAACCGCGCGGACTTCTCGGCCGTCTTCGAGACGGTGCTGTCTATCACCAACCCGGCGCGCGGCGATGGTGCGTGGTCGCCGTCAGTGGCCCGTTTCGAGGGGCACGTGGTCGCGTTCGCGCCGTATCGCCTGACGCACCTGGAATCCCAGTGCGTCGTGGAAAACATCGCCAGCATCAGCGCCGGCGTCGAGCGCGGCTTTGCGGACCGCGAGGGTGCCGAGGCGTTGGCCGGCCTGCCGGAGACGGCGCACCTGATGTCCCGCCCCCTGGTGGACGCGATCCAGGTGCGCCGCAAGGTGGTGAACCGCCGGCGCAACGCACTGGCCCGCTCGCTGGAGGCCGCCGGCGATCCAGAGCCGCTGCGGATCATTGGCCAGACGATTCTGGCGCACGCGCACGAGATCCGGCCGCGCCAGGAGCGGCTACAGGTGGACGGCCTCGACATCCGGCTGGACCCGCGCGAGACCGCCAGCCAGAACGCGCAACGGTACTTCAAGGAGTACAAGCGCGCGCGGGACGCCGGCCGCCGCGTGCCGGTGCTGGTCGCCGTGGCCGACCGCGAGATCGCGCACCTGGACGAGATGGATGTGATGGTGCGGATGGCCGACGACCCGCCGCGCATCCGGGCCTTGCGCGAGGAGCTACGGGTGGCCGGCATCGTGCGGGACCGCGCACCCATGAAGCAGGCCAACCGTGGCAAGTACAACCCGGCCCCGAAAAGGGACGACGGTCCGCGCCCGATCACGGTGCCGCTGCCTGACGGGTTCGTGGCGTACGTCGGCACCAGCGCGAAGGCGAACGAGCACGTCACCTTCGACATGGCGGGGCAGGACGACTTGTGGCTGCACGCGCGGCAGCGGCCCGGCTCGCACGTGATCGTGCGGACCTCGGGGCAGAAACTGCCGGAGCGGGTGTTGCAGCGGGCGGCGGAACTGGCGGCGTTCTACAGCCAGGGCCGCACGGACACGCGCGTCGCGGTGGACTGGACACCGCGCAAGTTCGTGCGGCGCATTCGTGGCGGGCCGCCGGGGCTGGTGTCGTACATCAACGAGCAGACGGTCGACGTGCCGCCGCGCGGCCCCGCCTGACGCGTCGGCTCCGTGGCCCTCACCCCCAACCCCCTCTCCCATGCGTGGGCGAGGGGAGACTTCGGACAGCGATTCCCCCTCTCCCGCTTGCGGGAGAGGGGGTCAGGGGGTGAGGGCCAATTGACGCACCGCGTTGCTGTCGCCCCCTGGTGGGCGGCTATGCTTCTGGCTCGCGCGGCTCATTGCGAGCGGGTGGGGCGACCGGCTGGGGCAGTTATCATCGGTCGCGCCGCCCCGACGCCGCAGATTGTGGAGTCTGCACGGCTCTCGAGCGGGCACCAGCGGCTTGCGCGACGAGGGCATCTCACCGGAAAGGGGATCATGCACGTGGCCCAATCGGGAAATGGCGCAGGGAGCAACGGCGGCGGTAAAAAGATGGATCTGAAGATCGTCAGCCGCGAGTTGACCGAGGGCGCGTCGCGCGCGGCGGCCCGCTCCTACTTTCACGCGGTCGGGCTGACCGATGAGGACCTCGACAACAAGCCGCTGATCGGCATTGCCAGCACCTGGAACGAGTTTTCGCCCTGTCAGGCCAACCTCAAGACGGTGGCCGACCACGTGAAGCAGGGCATCCGCGAGGCTGGCGGCGTCCCGATTGAGTTCACGACGATCTCGGTGACGGACGGCATCGCGATGGGCACGGAGGGAATGAAGGCGTCCCTGATGAGCCGCGACCTGATCGCCGACTCCATTGAGCTTGCCACGTTCGGGCACCGCCTGGACGGCCTGGTCACACTGGCTGGCTGCGACAAGACGTTGCCCGGCTGCCTGATGGCGATTGCTCGCCTCAATCTCCCCTCGGTCTTCATCTACGGCGGCAGCATCCTGCCAGGAACCTACAAGGGCAAGAAGGTCACGATCCAGGACGTCTTCGAGGCCGTCGGGAAGCACTCGAAGGGCGAAATGACCTTTCAGGAAGTGCGCGATCTGGAGAACGTGGCCTCGCCGGGCGCGGGTGCCTGCGGCGGACTGTTCACCGCCAACACGATGTCGTCATCCATCGAGGCGATGGGCATGATGCTGCCGGGCGGCTCGACCCTCCCCGCCGTGGACGGCCGCAAGATGCAGGAGGCTCATCAGGCCGGCCTGCGCGTGGTCGATCTGATCCGGGAGAACCTGCGCCCGCGCGACATCATGACCCGCGAGGCGTTCCTGAACGCGATCTCGGTGGTGCTGGCGACGGGCGGCTCGACCAACGCGGTGCTGCACTTCCTGGCGATTGCCCACGATGCGCAGGTGCAACTGTCCATCGACGACTTCGACACGCTGAGCCGCACGACACCGGTCATCGGTGACATGCTGCCGGGCGGCCGCTACTCAATGCCGGACCTGGGCGAGGCGGGCGGCTTGCCCATCGTCATCAAGCGGCTAGCCGAGGCTGGCATGTTCGACACGAATCAGAAGAACGTGGCGGGCGGCACCTTCGTTGATCACCTGGACAAGTTCCACGAGTCCGAGGGGCAGGACGTGGTGCGCGAGATCTCGAACCCGCGCTACGCGCAAGGCGGCCTGGCGATCCTCTACGGCAACCTTGCCCCCGGCGGCGCGGTCGTGAAGGTGGCGGGCGTGAAGGCGTCTACCTTCACGGGCATCTGCAAGGTGTTCGACCAGGAAGAGCCGGCGATGGATGCGGTCATGGCCGGCGAGATCCACTCCGGGGATGTCATCGTGATCCGCTACGAGGGGCCGAAGGGCGGCCCTGGCATGCGCGAGATGCTGGGCGTGACCAGTGCACTGGCGGGGCAGGGCCACAGCGAAGACGTGGTGCTGATCACGGACGGTCGCTTCAGCGGTGCGAGCCGTGGATTCTGCATCGGGCACGTAGTGCCGGAGGCGATGGAGGGCGGCCCCATCGCGGCGCTCCGCACGGGCGACACGATCACGGTGGACATCGCAAACCGGGAGCTTCGCCTTGAGCTACCGGAGGCGGAGATCGCGGCGCGGCTGGCGGCCTGGACAGCCCCGGCAGCCCGCTACACGACGGGCGCATTGGCGAAGTACGCGAAGGTGGTGTCGAACGCCAGCCTCGGCGCCGTCACCGACTAACCGTCAGTGAGTCCCGCAAAGACCCACTGCTGAAAGAGGAGCCGCTGCTATAAGGCAGCGGCTCCGTAACT
>JBBQBU010000157.1:0-11232 GCA_038318015.1 Chloroflexota bacterium
CAACAGATCGAGACGGTCCTTGGCCATGGCGGCCGTCACCACGATTTTCGGGTACAGATACCCGATACGCTTCTCGGCCTCGTCGCGCAATCCACTTGCCATAGTGGCGCACGTCGTCGGCCAGCCCCTGGGCGCCCCGCCAGCTACCCGAATGCCCGGTGCCCTGGCGCGCGGCGGGGTTCACAGGCGGCTTGCTCGCGAACCGGGGCGGGATTTCGATCATCGCCTTGTTGATCAACACCGCCACTGGGTTCAGGTCGCTTGCGTGGGCCTCCAGCCCCAAGCGCTGAGCTTCCAACGGCAACGCACCGCCCCCGGCGAATGGGTCATGAAAGGCGGGCAACTTTTTGCGATCGAACAACTCGGCTGCCCGCGGATGCCCTGCGTTGTCAGCGCAAGTTCGGCGCCAACTCTGCCAGATCTCATCGCGCGCCGTTTGCAGTACGGCCTCGTTGGTAGTGCTCTCCCACTTCACCAACTCACGCAGAATGGCAAATAGCCGTTCGCGCTCGATATCCGCAAGCGCCTCGGCCAGCGTCGGTTCCGTGCCGGCCTCTTGCACGGTGTTGTCGCCAGACCGCTGCGCCTCCTGGTGCAGGACCTTCCGCTCCTGCCAGGCGACCAAGCGCTTCTTCAGCTCGCGTTCGGCGGCACGCTTGCTCGCCGGGTCACCTAGCAGCGTGTCGACGTAGGTGGAAGGGTCATCCACCATCTGAGCAAAGATCACCGCGCGTGCCGCAGCCAGCGGCCGGCGGGCCCACCAAAGGTGCAACGTGCTGGGGTGGCCATGCCGAATGGATTTCTCGCGGGCCGAAGCCACATTGATGGCCTCCAGCGGCAATGCAACTTCGATGAGCTTCTTGCGGGTGATGACGGTCATGCAGTGGTCTTGTTCGGTTCGATCAGTTCCTCGGCTACAGCCCAGGCACGTTCTTTGAGGGAGTTGCCAGCGCCGAACCAGGCGCTATCCAGGCGCTCGACCAGACCGCTGGCGCGAACATGGTCCGAGTAGTACGTAACGGCGTTGACGGCGCCCCAGAGGGTGCCCTTCGCCGTTTCTATGGCCTGACCCGGCGCCGATCGGTAAAGGGACATCATGTTGATGTGATCGCGTTCTGCCTTGGCACTCAGCGGTTGCGGCGGCTTCCGGCCAAGTACGCTGTCGAAGAACGTCGACACCTTGTCGTCGTTCATCTGGTGTGCAGCAGCCGCGCGAATCTGCTCCAAGAACCTCGACCACGAAACGTCGATCAACCCCAGCTGCTGCTTGACTGCGTCCATCTCAAAGCGCCGGGTGTGTGGCACCTTGATGTGCTTCCGCCCTTCGCTCTTGACGTCGGCCAGCGCGAAAAACAGGGTGTTTTGGCAGACCACGCGCACGCTGGTGAAGGCCGCCGTGGTGGCCAACGTCTTGTCGCACGAGGTGGCGAGCAGCACGTAAAGCTTCATTGGGTCTTCGCCTTGCCCGCCGACGGAATCGATGACGCCGGTGCTTGCCAACGCCCACACCTTGCGCCCGCCGTTCAGGGCGCCAGCCGTTTCGAGCGTGTACCCGAAGTCAGATACCAGGTCACGGTAGAACTCCAGCACCGCCTTGGGTTGCACCAGCTGGTAGTCGCCCGAGACCACAGACAAGGCATCGCGGGTGTCACTGCGCGCCAGCACAAAACGGTCGGGCATAGTGCGGATCTTGCCGTCCACCAGGTATTGCACCGGCAACCGTTCCAGGTGCCACTCGAGGCGCGCCGCCTTGAGCCAGACTTCGATGGGTTGGTTCGGTGGTAGTTCTTCGCCCAGGCCGTGCCAGGGCGTCTCACCGACATAGGCCATCGCCGCCTTGCCGCTGGTGTGATCGAGGTCATGGCTCATCAAAGGGTCTCCGGGGTTATCTCAAGGTCAGCCGCGACATGCAGGCCGGTCACGCGCTGAATCTCCTGCCACAGGCGCTGCTGCCGCCAGTCAAGAAATGCGTCGTAGTCGTCTGCCAGAAGCGGTGATGTGGCACCGACAGGCAAGCAGTGGGAGAGCAGCACGGCGTCGAAAGGGAATCCCTGGGTTTTCTGGATCGTTGCCATGTAGTCGGACGGCGCCCGGGCACTGATGATCTGGTTCGTCGTACGGTCGATCAGGGTGCGATTGAGCACGCAATCGCGCGCCACAGTCGACTTGATGCCCTTGGTGTCGCGCAGATAGGCCGCGGGAAACAGGTGGTGGTCGTCGATGTTCATGTGCCGAAGGAAGTGATTGACGTTGGCCTCGAAAAAATCGCCCGCTTTGGTCGGCTTTAGTCGAAGCAGCACTTGGCTGACAGTCCGCATGAGAGCTTGGTTGTCACGCGGCTGACCCGCGGGCTTTTCACGCACCGCGGAGGTAGGTCGTGGGTCGTTGTTCATGGCAGCTTCGGCACGGTGTCGAGGATCGCCTTCAACTCAGGGTCTGCAGAAGCATCGTCAATGTCCACCGCCGCGTTGTGCGCAACGATGCGCGCTTGCTCGTTGGCTGTGTCGGCCAGCTCCCGCAGCAGCCGGAGAATGATGACCTCAAGGTCGGCGAGCCCTTCCAGCAGATCGGTCTGAATCGTGTCGTAGATGGGCGGTGCGGCCTTGATTGCCGTGGGCATCAGCCGACCCAGCATTCGCGCCTTCATGCCTGTGCCGCTTTCGGTCTTGGCAGATGAATAGGCCGGCAACATGCTCTGTCGCGCAACGAGCGGCATTTTGCTGGCCAACTCCCGCCGCCGCTCTGTCACCGCCTGAACAATTCGGTTGCGCGAGGTTTGTGCCAGCAGCGACACCTTCTCCTGAAACCAGGCGAGCTGCTTCTCCACGAGCGCGTCCCTGCGATGGAACATCAGGTCCACGATGAGACGTGCGCTGTGGCTGAATCCCTGCCCGGCCTGATTGACCTCGCTGACGAAATCGTCCCGAACCCTTCCCAGCTCGTCGGTGAAGTAGCGCTCCCAGGACACTGGCAGCTGGCTGAGCAATGGATCGGTGAGTTCGGCGTTCAGGTCGTAGGACTTGCCCGTACTGGGGCTCTTGAATGTGCCGTCGCGAATAACGACAGCCCTCAGGGTGGCCCACTGGATGGCCTGCCACCCCTGACAAGTGCGTTGAACTTCTTGAACACTTGAGCGAAGAAGCGGCCCCACCTTGGCGAGGAACTGCTCTCGACAGGCTTCGAGACGGCTCTTGGCTCGGGACTCGGCAGCGGCAATGCGGGTCTGGAGACCGGCAAGCTCTTCGTGGAGCTTGGCACGGGTGCGCTCGATCTCGGGTGAGTTGCCCTTCGCCTTCGCACCAAAAAAAAAGGCCACCTCGGCGCTGAGCTGTTCGATGCGCTTGATCGCAGTGTTGGCGCTGAACTCGGCCCCTGTCTGCGCGGCAATCTTGCGCAGCAATCGGTGCACCTCCGGAATACCTGTTTCTTCGAGACTGTCGATGCCGTAGTCCCGTCGCAGGCGAGCAATCCCCTTCAGCTTGATGTACGCGCTGGCGGACGTCGCATGGACTTCAGCCTCTCGCGCCAAGCTCAGCATGCGGGTCAGGGTCTTACCGTGGTCCGCCGGCGTGGCAAGGTCCCGCACCATCTGTTCAAGTTGGCTGCGGGCCTTGGCGATGGTCTGCCCGCGGTACTCACGAACAAGATCGGACAACTCGCAGTCCTCACTGAGGCCAAGTTGAGTCGCGATGTTGCTGTCGATGTCGTCAGCCTTGGTGCCGATCAGCGAAAGAGCGCTGTAGGTTCCGCTCAACACCAGGGTGCGCAGCAGCTTCTCATCTTGCAGGATGCTTTGTATATCGTGGGTCAGGCCACGCACCATCGGGAACATGACCCAAACGAACGGCGATGTACGCAGGAACTCGCGGGTCACTTCGACGCGCGCCTCGTTCGGGTCGTTCAGGCCGGGTAGATCGACAAGTTCGAGTCCACCCTGCAGGCACTCGTAAGGCCCGCTGATCGTTACCTGCTTGACCAACGGCCACAGGGTGCTTTCGCCACGTATGAGCTTTCGCAGGTAGTCAAGCATGTCCTTGACGCCGGCAAAGACACGCCGCTCGTCAACGCTTCGGTTGAAGATCGCCTGCGCTTCGGCCGGCAACGGACGGCTCAAGAGCGAATCCGGCGCGATGTCGTCGGTGACTTCCAGGCCCAGGACCGCTTCGACTCGCTTCCTGGCAGCGTTGATGAGACGCTTTGATTCAGGATCGGCGTCGACATCACCGGGCTTGAGGTAGGCAACGAACGCTTCTAGATCGCGCCTCCACTCATCGACCGAAGCGAACTGGACGGACACCTCATAGTCCACGCCGATCCGGTGGCGGACCAACGTCACGAAGGCAGTGCAGGGCTCCATCACGCCCACCGGCAAGACTTCCTGCCCGAGCACTGCGTTCAAGAATGTTGACTTTCCCGCACCCGTGCTGCCAACCAACGCGACCCGCACCTGATCGGGGCGTTCGATCTGACCACGGATGAGATCGAGCTCCTTTTGCCAGCCGGCCAATTCCAAGGGGAAGGACACCCTACCAGTCGGCTCCACCTTCTCCGTCATCCACTTGGTCAACAACCGCAAGGACTGCCTGGCACGCGACATTGAGTCCATCGCCTTCAGTGCCCCCTGTGTTTGTTCTGCTTCTTCCATGCTCAAAGTGGTGCCGTTGCAATAGCAAGCAGTTCCCGCATGCTGTAGTTGACGCTAGTGGCGCCGAAGTCCGGCTCAGCGCGGAAAGGCCGGCGAACATAGTGCACGCTGTGCGTGGTCTCGTCATGGAACTCGACAATCGCCAGGATGAAAGCCTCGGGCTTGTTCAGCGAATAGAGGATCTCGTTTCTTGTCACGGTGATGCTCTCTGCGCCGGAAACCCTACCCTTCACTTCGATGAAGCGCAGATGCCCAGTCTCGGGGTCCTTACTTTCGATGTCATAGCCGAGTTTCTCTAACTCGCGATCAATGGGATGGAAGCCCAGCTTGGCTTCCACTTCCATGATGACCTTGCGCGCTCGTTCAGCGGACGCCTGTGTTTCGACAGGCCCCGTGGACTCTGATCCAGCGCCTGGTGGAGTGCGGGCGCCGGCAATCTGAGCGAGCAGCCCTTTCGGCACCACAAGTAAACCGCCCAACACGACGGGCGGAAGCGCAGATATCTGGGCTTCGAGGTCAAGCTGCGCCAAGCGCTTCTGCAGACGCGATTGCAAGTCGTCGGCCCGCCGGCGGGCTTCCTGCGAATTCAATTTGGCATTGGGCTGCCCTGTGCTTTCCTGCTGTTGGAGTTGCTGGGCGCGGTGGTCCCAATAGGCAATCTCCTTGGTCAGCCTGTCTTTCACCGCCGCGCGAGTCTTGCCGATCCAACCCATGCGGCGCTCACGGACCTCCTTGAGGTGACCAGGTACCACATGCGCGATGGCATGGCCCATGGCCTTGACCTCAAGATCGCGGCCGACCCAAGAGCATTCGGGTCGCGCGAGAAGTTCACCGATGTCGACTTCCGATTCTGCCAACGGCCTGTAGTCAAGGTACGGGGCGTACTGGATGTGCCTGGCGTCCCCGTCCGCATCAAGCTCGACGTAGAGCATCTGCTTGGAAATGGCTCGGCGTTCGGAAGTCGGGCCGCCGGTCTGACACGCGTCCTGTACCGCGTGCTCCAGATAGAAAAGGACGCGTGGTTTCGTTCCTGAATCGCGCTCATCCACAAGTACGGAGCCTCGTCGGAGCAGATCGCGATGACGCTCAAGAGTGACATCGAGCGTGGCATCGAGCAGCGGGTGTCCGGGGCATACAAATGCCGCCAGAGTTTGCCCGGCGGGCGCCACCAGAGACTTCTCGAATGCGATGCGCTCGTACCGCGGCAACACCGGTTCGCCGATGCCGATGAGCCGATCCCGGCTCCGCACGGCCGCCGGCACGTGCGTCACCTCGTAGCGTCTCGGGCTGAACGCCCGCCAGCTCCCGGAAGTGGTCAATCTGGATGCCGAAGTTGAACAGCACGAGAGAATGCGCGAGAGCCACGGTGAGGACGGCCTGCTCACGAGCCTTCCGGTCGCGCCCAACAAACGTGAAGCCGGCTGGGGTCTCAGTCATGCGGCTCGTGATGGAGGTGAATGTTGGATGGGCCTCCAGCATGCCAAAGTAATAGAGCATGAAGGCTTGAGAACCGCCGCTGTATCTGATGGCCGCCACGCGCCGGGCGATCACGTATCGTGATGGACCGTCCGCGCCGCCCCTCAGCGATCGAGACCGCCCGCGTTACTCTCCTGACGATTCGAATTCCGTGACCTTTCGCCGGAAGTAGATCTCCATCTTGGGATCGTAGTACTCGGCATGGGCGTGGACGAAGTCGGCCGCTTGGCGGTAGTACTCCTCGGCCCGCGGGCGGTCGCCGCGGGCGGCGTACACCATCGCGAGGCGTTCTAGACCGTCATGCACGTCCGGATAGTTCGCGAGCAGGGCGTGTGCGGCCTGCTCCGCCTCATCCAGGCGTCCTGCGTCGATGAGATCAATGACGCCGTTGGAGGCGTCGTCCAAACCCTCATCGTCCCCCTCCGCCTCCACTCTTGATGCGGTCGCGGCCGCCGCGAGGGCGACCGCGTGCGCGGCGGCGTCGTCTCGTGGTAAACAACACCGCTTGTATTTCTGTCCGCTCCCGCAGGGGCACGGATCGTTGCGTCCCGTCTTCGCCATGGCTCCCCTCGTGGAGGACTGTTGTACACCACTCTGCTCACCGATGCGACCCTCTTTGAGGCGCTGCTCGCCATTGATGCCGATCTCGCGACCACCGCGCACGCCGGTGGCTGCCGTCTCTGCGGCCAGCGCCTGGACCACGCGGACTATCCGCGCAAGCCGCGCGGCGGCCCGGCGACGCTGGGACCGGCGTACGACCGTCGATTCAGTTTCTGTTGTGACGCCTGCCGAAAACGGCTGACCCCGCCGTCGGTCCGGTTTCTCGGGCGACGGGTGTACCTCGGGGCCGTCGTCGTCCTGGCCACCGTGCTGCGCCACGGGCCCACGCCGACGCGCGTCGCGCGCTTGCGCGATCTGCTGGGGGTCAGTGGCGACACGCTCGCCCGGTGGCATCGGTGGTGGTGCGAGGCCTTGGTGCGCACACCGTTCTGGGTGGCCGCCCGTGCCCGCTTCGCGCCGGCCGTGGACGAGGCCGCGTTGCCACGGAGTCTGCTCGCGCGTTTCGACGGTGAAGGCGATACGCCCCTCCGGCTGCTGTTGCGCTGGCTGGGGCCGTTGACGACCACGTCGGCGAGCAGGCTGACTGAGGCTCGTGGGTGACCCGCAGAAGATGCTTCTTGAGACCCCGCGAGGGGATCGCGTCTGATCGCTCCAGAGACGCGGCGGCCCGTTCGGCCGTCGCCGGGAGGCGATCACATGACGACGCACGACGAGGGACCGGGGCGCGGGCAGGACCGGTGGGCGCACCTGCGCTTTGCCGTGGTGGGGGCCCTGCTGGCCGCGCCCCCGACGAAAGGCGACTTGCACGAGGCGCTCACCGCCCTCGCGCAGCGGACGTGGCAGCATCCGACGCGCGGCGAGCCGGTGCGCTTCGCGCGCTCGACGATTGAGCGCTGGTACTACCAGGCGCGCAATGCCCGCCTCGATCCGGTCGGGCGGCTGCGCCGACGGGTGCGCTGCGACGCCGGCGCGCAGCCGTCGATGGGCGACGCGCTGCGTACCGCGGTGCAGACGCAATACGACGCGCACCGCAGTTGGAGCTACCAGCTCCATCGCGATAATCTGCGCGCGCTGGTCGCGACCACGCCCGCCCTCGGGCCCTTGCCCTCGTACGCGACGGTGCGCCGCTACATGCAGGCGCAGGGCTTGCTGCGGCAACGGCGCCGCACGGCTCGCGATCGGCCCGGCGCCGATCGGCTCGCCGCGTCGCCGCATCCGCGCGAGGTCCGGAGCTACGAGGTCGAGTACGTCGGCGGGCTGTGGCATGCGGACTTCCACCACGGCAGTCTGAAAGTGCTCACGGCATCGGGGGCCTGGGTGACGCCCGTGCTGCTGGCGTTTCTCGACGACCGCTCGCGGCTCTGCTGCCACGCCCAGTGGTATCTGGCGGAAACCGCCGAGACCTTTGTGCACGGGCTGTGTCAGGCGATTCAGAAGCGGACGCTGCCCCGCGCGATCCTGACGGACAACGGGGGGCCGATGACGGCGGCGGAAACATGCGAGGGCTTGGTGCGACTCGGGATCACCCCCGACACCACGCTCCCCTATGCGGCGTACCAGAATGGGAAGCAGGAGGTGTTTTGGACCCAGGTCGAGGGCCGGCTCCTCGCCATGCTCGAAGGGCTCGCGACCGAGCTGCGGTTGGATCAGCTCAACGAAGCCACGCAGGCGTGGGTGGAGCTCGACTACCATCGGAAGCCGCACGCCGAAACCGGACAGACCCCGCTCGCGCGCTTTCTCGCCGGACCGGATGTCTTGCGTCCCAGTCCGTCGGCCGACGAGCTGCGCGTCGCGTTTACGACCGAGCAGGTGCGGACACAGCGCCGCTCGGATGGGACCCTCACGGTGGCGGGCGTCCGCTTCGAGGTGCCGGCGCGCTTTGCGCATCTGCCGCGGCTGACCGTCCGCTACGCGCGCTGGGACCTCTCCGCCGTGCTGGTCTGCGACCGCCGCACCGGCGCGGTGCTCGGCCGACTCGCCCCACTCGACAAGACGCGCAATGCCGACGCGGTGCGTCGCCCGCGGGCGCTGACGCCGCGCACGCCGCCGCCGCCCGCCGCCACGGGCGTGGCCCCGCTCCTCGACGCGCTGCTGCGGCAGTACCGCGCGACCGGCCTGCCGCCCGCCTATCTCCCCAAAGACGAGTCCCCGACGGAGTAACGCATGACCAAGAAACTGCTGCAGCTCTATGGCCTCAAGTGGAATCCCTTCGCGCCCGATGTGCCGATCGACGCCGTCCACCTGACGCCCCGGCTCGAGAGCTTCACGTGGCGCGTCGAGCACTTGGCCCGCGACGGCGGCTTTGCCGCCATCATCGGCGAGCCCGGCACCGGCAAGTCGATCCTGTTGCGGGTGCTCGCCGCGCGACTCAGCGCGCTGCGGGATGTGGTCGTCGGCGTCCTCACGCGCCCGCAAGCCGGGTTGGCGGATTTCTATCGTGAGGTCGGCCATCTCTTCGGCGTCCCGCTCAGCCCGCACAATCGCTGGGCCGGGGCGAAAGCCCTGCGGGACACGTGGCTCGCGCACATCGACGCCGCGCTGTTTCGTCCCGTGCTCCTCGTGGACGAAGCGCAAGATGTGCGCACCGAGGTCCTCAATGAGCTGCGCCTGCTCGCCAGCGCCGATCTCGACGCCCGCGTCATCCTCACCGTCGTCTTGGCGGGGGACCGCCGCCTCCAGGAACGCCTCCGGGAGATCGATCTCCTCCCGCTCGACAGCCGCCTCCGCGTGAAACTCCTCATCGAGGCGGCGTCGCGTGACGACTTGGCGCAGTGCCTCCGACACGCGATCGAGAAAGCGGGCAATCCACGGCTCCTGACGCCCGGTCTCCTGGACACGCTCGTCGAACACGCGGGCGGCAATCACCGCACGCTCATGGCCCACGCGCACGAATTGCTGCTGGCCGGCGCCGAGCGCGAGACGGCCCAATTGGACGAAGCGCTCTTCTTCGATCTCTTCGCACCGGCGCCCACCGAGCGGCCCCGGCCGCGGGCGGGGCGCGCGCGATGACCGGCTTCCCGGTCAGCCGAGCGTGCGACCTGCCCGTCTGTCTCCCGGAGCACCGCTGGCTGATTGCGGATCTCTGGGCCGACGAAGCCGTCGGCATCATCGGCGGCGAACCGAAGTGCGGCAAGAGCTTTCTCGCCCTCGACATGATCGTTGCCGTCGCCGCCGGCGTCCCGTGTCTGCGCCGATTCCGCCCCGCCCGGCGCGGGCCCGTCTTGCTCTACGCGGCCGAAGACGCGTTGCATCTGGTGCGGACGCGGCTCGAGGGCATCTGTCACGCGGCGGGCGTGGCGCTCGCCGATCTCCCGATCCACGTCATCACCGCCCCCACCCTGCGCTTGGATGTCGTCGAGGATCGCCAGCACCTCCAGGCGACCGTCGACGCGATCCGCCCGATCCTCCTCGTCCTCGATCCCTTCGTCCGCCTGCATCGCATCGACGAAAACGCGTCGGCCGACGTCGCGCCCCTCCTGGCCTACCTGCGCGACCTGCAGCGGCGCTTCGCCGTGGCCGTCGCCGTCGTCCATCACGCACGCAAAGGCGGACAAGCGATGCGCGCGGGACAGGCGTTGCGTGGCAGCTCGGAATTCCACGCGTGGGGCGACTCGAATCTCTACCTCCGCCGACTCGACGACCGGCTGCTCCTCAGCATCGAGCATCGCGCGGCGCCGTCCCAGACCGGCCTCCCCCTCGCCCTGCGCGTCGTCGGCGATGCGCTCGCGTTGGAGATCCTCGACGCCGCGCCCACGCCGCCGCTCACGCCGGTGTCGCCGATCGACAAGCTCACCGACGTGCTCACCGACACCGATCATCCCCTCTCCCTGGTCGAACTCCGCCGCGCCTGCCGCATCCGTACCGCCCACGTCTGCCAAGCGCTGGCGACGCTGACCGCGCAAGGGCGCGTCCAGAAGACCTCCGCCGGTTACCAACTCGCCGGGTAGCCGCGTCCGCTCCCCATTTCCCGCCACCTCATAGCCGTACCAGGGAAACGGAAACGGGTAACGCCAGGGGCCAGCCCTGGCGCGCGCTGGACCGCGCGGCCGGGTCTGGCCGATCCGGTCCGGTGATCATGCAGACGATGCACGGCGGTGGGCGCTTGTGCAAAACCGCGTCCGCGGTTTCGCAAGGATCGGTGGGCGTGTCGGCACGTCCACCGATCCGGCAGCGTCCACGGCCCCTGAGCTCGCGAGGACGCCGATCGGACGTCGACGGCAGAGGGGCCAGGCTCAACCGGCGGAACCGCCTAACCACGAGGGAGCGGCACCGGGCTCTCGGGGCATCAATCAGGGGCACTGTCCATCAGTGACGGTGAACACGACACCATCAAACAGCGTGCTCACGCTCATGCGCGCCTCCGAATGAAGTGCACCTTCGAGCAACTCGCGATGCTCCTCGGTAAGTCGACGGCCGACGCAGCCCGCGTGGCGCTCAAGCGTGCGCTCGCTCGCCTCGCTGCTGAGATGAATCGTGTCTGATCGGTCCGCACCCGAGCCTTCCATTGAACAAATGGCGCGGGACATCGCAGCACTCGCCTTTCGGCCTGT
>JBBQBU010000158.1:0-11209 GCA_038318015.1 Chloroflexota bacterium
TACTGCACCACACCCCCCCCCCCCCCCCCGGCCCCCCCACTTCCCCTGGGATGCCGCCCCCCGCCGGGCCCAACGAGACACGGGCCGCCCCCGCGGCCGCCGCTTCTCTCGTTGAGGAATGGCGCAACCCAGCAATCGGGCGCCGGGACGGCTGGCATCCTGGCTGGCGGCCGGGCCACACTAGCCTCCAGAAATGGGGGTATCTATGCGTGTTGTCGTAACGGGTGGCTCAGGGCGCATCGGCCGGTGGGTCGTGCGGGAGTTGGTCGCCCGCGAGCATCAAGTGACGATCTTCGACCAGGTCGCGCCGTCCGAGACGCCTGCTGGCGTGGCCTATAAACTCGGCTCCTGCGAAGATTTAGGCGGCGTCTACGACGTGCTGCGCGGCCACGACGCCGTGATCCACCTTGCAGCCATCCCGTCGAATGCCGTGCACCCGTACCCGACCGTGTTCCGGACCAACGTCCTGAGTACGTACCACGTCGGCGAGGCGGCCGGTCGCCTCGGCCTGCGGAAAATGGTCGCGGCCAGCAGCATCAACGCGCTGGGCATCACGATGGCAGAGCGCCAGTTCAACCCGCACTATCTGCCGATTGACGAGGAGCACCCGCGCCTGCCTCAGGACGCCTACAGCCTGACCAAACTGCTGGACGAAGAGATTCTGGGGGCGCTGCACCGCCGGACCGGCATGCAGACCATCGCCATTCGGCCGCCGCTGATGCAGTACGGCGACCCTGTTGGCGAGAGCGCCGTCGTTCGCAACCGGATCGAGCATCCGGAGCTGAACTGGCGCGTGATGTGGGTCTACTGTGACGTGCGCGACCTCGCGCGGGGCTTCCGGCTGGCGCTGGAGAACGACACGCTTGGCAATGAAACGTTCTTCATCACCGCCGACGATGCCCTGGCCCGGGAGCCGCTGTGCGACCTGCTGCCCCGGTTCTTCCCTGGCCTCGAAGAGATGGCGAAGGCGCTCACGGGCACGTCGCCGGCCGTCGTCTCGACGAAGGCGAAGCGGCTGCTTGGCTATGAGCCGCAGCACTCCTGGCAGGAGTACCTGTAGCGCCGGAATTGTGCTCCGAGCGCCACAGACTATGGGTCTGCGGCGCTCGGGCGCGCACACCGTTGCCCCGAACGGCTACCATCGGGTCAGCCTGAGGCTGGGTTGGATGCTGGACACGGTGGCCGTCCGCAGTATCCTGCCCGGTGCTGCAATGACACGGTGATGCACGGAGGTCGTGGAACGTGGCCGAGAAGTTCGAGCAGTCGATTGAGGAGATGCGCGAGCGGCGCGGTGTAAAGTGGAATCGGTTCCCGGCGGATGTGCTGCCCGCCTGGGTGGCCGACATGGACTTCGCCGTGCCGGACGCAGTCCAGGCGGCCATTGAAGCAGTCGTGAGCCGCCGTGACTACGGCTACGGCAACGGCCACGGCGTCCGCGAGGGCAAAGATGGACTGGCGCAGGCGTTCGCTGACTACGCCTGTACCAACTTCGATTGGGGCAGCCACACGGTGAACCCGGATGGCGTCCTGCCCGTGACCGATTTGATCCAGGGCATGTACTCGCCCGTCTACGCGTTCACCAAGCCCGGCGACGGCGTCGTGGTGCAGACACCAATTTACCCGCCGTTCCTGGACACCATCAACGCCACCGGCCGCCGCCTCGTCGAAAACAGGCTGGTGGACGACGGCACGAAGCTCGCCGTGGACATCGACGGCCTGAAGCAGCTCGTCGATGATGGCACGAAGATGCTGATGGTGCCGAATCCCCACAACCCGACCGGGCGGGTGTTCACCCGCGCTGAGCTTGAGGCGATGGCCGAGGTCGCGCTGCGACACGACTTGATCGTCGTGTCCGACGAAATCCACTGCGACCTCGTCTATTCCGGCCACAAGCACATCCCGTTCGCCTCGCTCGGCCCCGAGATCGCCGCTCGCACGATCACACTAACCTCGGCCACGAAGGGGTTCAACATCCCAGGGCTGCGCTGCGCCCTGATGTACTTCGGCTCGCTGGAGTTAAAGGACCGCTTCCACCAGACGATGCCGGCCCGCCTGCTCGGCGCACCGAACATCATCGGCATTGATGCGACCGTGGCGGCGTGGCGGCACGGGCAGCCGTGGCTTCGGGAGGTGATGGCGGTCTGCGAAGCGAACCGCGACCGTCTGACCACATTCATGGCGAAGGAACTGCCGCAGATCGGCTACCGTCCGCCGGAGGCCACGTACCTGGGCTGGCTCGACTGTCGCCCGCTCAACCTTGGTACCTCGCCGTTCCAGTACTTCCTGGACCACGCGAAAGTTGGCCTGATGGAAGGTGCAAACTTCGGCGAGGCTGGCGTGGGGCACGTGCGGGTGAACTTCGGCACGTCGCCGCAGATCCTTGAGGAGATACTCACGCGCCTTGCCCAGTCCGTTCGGCAGGCGGTCCCTGTGCCTGCCTGACCTTTGCTGTAGTTGGGCAGGCGACAATTCAGGGTGCCCGGCCTTCACCAGAAAGCCCCCCGTACGTGTGCGACGTGACGGGGGGCTTTCACATGCGAGGTGCGCTGAGCGTCGGCTACGAGCTAGCGGCCTGCCAGATTGCCCGGAGCGGATCGCGGCCGTCCTGGATCGCTTCGAGGCCGGCCCGACTCATCTCGTCGGCCGGGTCGAGCGTGCGGGCTTGACCCCAGTGCTCGCGGGCACGGGCGATGCGACCACGGTATGCGTACTCAAACCCGAGCAGGGTGTGGGCCGGTGCAAGCTCGGGGTCGAGGCGGGCGGCCTCCTCCAACTCCGAGAGCGCAGCGTCGCCCTGATCCAGCGCAAGGTACAGCCGGCCGAGCGCCAGCCGCATCTCGGGGTCGCGCGGGTACCGCCGCACCAGTCGTTCGGCCTTCTGGGCCTCGCGCACGTCGGCCAACTCGCCCTGGTCCAGGCTGGCGTCCTGGCTGGCCGCGACCTCAAGGTGCGTCAGCGCCAGGTTCAACTTGCGCGCCGCGACCAGCGCCAATCCAAGCTGCCATCGCAGTTTGGCATCGTTCCGGTGCAACTCCACCAGTTCGCGCAGGTCGAAGACATCTTCGGCGGTCGGCAGCGGGGCTGGCAGCAGAGCGTCTGGCACCTGCGACACCAGATTCTGGGGCGGCGGTGCCGTCGCCACCTCAGCCGCATGTACAAGCGGCGCAACGTTACGTTCGGGCGCCGGTGCAGACTCGGGGGAACCGCGCCGGCGCAGCCAACGCAACGCGGCCGGGATCAGATCGCCACCGCCACCGAGCTTTCCTAGCACGATGTTGTCTCCCTTCGGCGTCGCCGCACATAAGGCCGCAATGCCGTGAAGTATTAAGGGTTCTTAGCGAATCGTCAAGTTTCAGGCGACGAACACCAAGGGCTCAGCCACGGAACGTGGCGATTCGCGTATCGGGGACGCCGGTGAGCGCGGGCCGAGCCGCCCTCAACCGAACGAAAAGCCTCTGACTTGTAGCATCGTACTCGGTCGGGCGGATGACCGCCAGAACTCCGACACGCCGGATGTTCGGGCCGGGACAGTTCGTCCCCAGGGTTGAAGCGACCGGTGCCCGAGTTGAACGCCACCATCGCCGGCAAGCGGCGCTACAGAAGTGACACACTTCTGTTACGCTGCGGCATCCGCCCGCTCAAAATCGGTTCCACGCCGCGAATAGACCTGCGCTTGGGATTCGGAATCCGCGACTGGTAGAGTACGCTCCGATGAAGCAAGGACGCCGACTCGGAATCGGCCTGCTACTGACTGGGGCGGTCATGCTGGCCGTGGCCGCGACCCCCTGGGTGGCGTCATGGGTGTCCTGGCCGGAAGGGCCGCGCGAGCACTACGTGGCCGTGGCACGGCAGACCCAGGCGTACACCTGGCAGCACCTCGCCTATGCGGGTGGGGCGCTCAACTGCCCGAGCGCGCCGTACCTGTCGTATCGCCGCGATCACATCAACTCGGCCATCGCCGACCACTGGTACGTCGCGCTGCAGGTGCGGGCCGACGCCGCGATGGTGGCCCTGGGTGACACCGGCTCCCGCTGCAACGTCGAGAAGGCGTACCCGTGGATGGAGGCCCTCTGGAGTCCCGCCCACGCCGGCTACGCACCGCGCGCCAACCTCGACGGCTCGAACCCGACGCTCGTTGACGTGTACGCCGATGACAACGCCGTCATCGGGCTGGCGTTCCTGGACATCGCGCGGGTGACGCAGGATCCGGCGTTGCGAGCGCGGGCGTTGGCCGCTGCGGATCGGGCCGCGCGCTATCCGCTGGTCGCCGGCCTCTGGGACGGCGACTTCGGTGGCGGCCTTTGGTGGACCAACCAGCGCAACGCCCTCGGCGAGGGAAAACCGGCCCAGTCCACGGCGCTACTGGCGCACGTCATGGCCGAGATGTACGGCGAGACGGGCGACCCGGTTTATCGGCAACACGCCGTAGATGCGCTGGACTGGCTCGACCGCACCGTCTGGAGCGAACACCACCAACTGTACGCCTACAGCGTCGTCCACACGCCCAACACCACGACCGGCATGGCCCTGACAGATCGGTACTTCGGCTACGACCAGGCTATCGTCATGCAAGCGCTGTTGGCGCTCTACCGCCGCGAACCTGAGAACACCCGCTATCTCGACCGAGCCCGCCAGATTGGCCGGGCGATTGACCGAACGTTCTGGCAGCGCGAACTCGGGGGCTACACCCTGGAGGCCGACGTGCCGGACCTCTACGCCTCGTACGGCGTGTGGATCTCCGAGGCCATGCTCGAGCTGTACGCGATCGACCGCGATCCGTTCTGGTTGCGCCGCGCCCGCGCTAACTTCGACGCCCTACACGATCGATTTCGCCAGGGCAGCAGCGGCGCGTACGGGTTCCGAGTCTTTCCGTGCCGCGGGGAGTTTGCCGCGTTCTGCCAGCCCGGCGAACGCTGGGGCATCGATCAGACAGTCTACTCGCTGTCCCAGGCGATGATGCAGCGCATCGCGGCGTTGCTGGCAGCCGCGAGGTAAATGCGCGGGCGTCTATGGGGCTGCGGCGCGCCGCAGCCGATAGACGGCAACGTCGCCGTAGTTCTTGTGCCGGACCACCAGTTCGTACGTCGCCCGCGTGTCCAACTCGTTGTACAACAACCGCTCAACGCGCCGGTCCGTGGCGATCTTCGCGTCGGTGATAACAAGGTCTGGCTTGACCTCGTCGAGATACTGGGCCGCTGTCATGCCGAACTGCCGTTCGACGCGCTCGTACACGTAGATGTCCGAGAACGGGTGATCCTGGAGGCCGATCCAGTAGACCGGCGGAGCAAGGATGCGCCCGCCCGGCCCGGCCAGTTCGCTGAGGCGGGCCGTCAGTTGCAGATACTCCTGGCCCTCACGGTAGCGCCGCGCCTGGATGTAGTTGTCCCAGGCCCGTTCATCCAGCTTTAGCGGCCAGACGACGATAGCGGCCACGAAAACGGCCAGGATGCCCGCCTGAACGGCTGACGTTGGGGCATGATGCATCGCGCGTGCCGAGGACAGCGTGCTTGCCGGTGCCGTCGCGCCGATGCTCGCTGTTGCTCCGCGCGCGCCTACGATCAGCGGCGCGACCCGTTGCGCGACCCAGGTCGCGACCGCCGACAACGTGGCCGCCAGGAGCAGGAGGTAGTACGGATACGTGAGCAGCATGTAGTACTTCGACTTCGTGCTGACGGCCACCACGAAGAAGGCGCCGGCGAACGCCAGGCCCAGCAAGATCAGCCGCGCGGGGTGCGAGCCGCGCACCGCCAGCCAGCCGCCGCCGAGCAGGCCCACCACAATGACTGCCAGTTCTAGCGGCTCTTCGCCAAAGTAGTCCTGATACCGCAAGACTTCGTTCACGATCATGCCGCCGAGCTTCGCCAACGGCCCGCCGCCGGCACCGGCCGCCCGAGCAGCCGGCAGCGCCTTGTCAACCCCCACCCAGTAGCCCATGGCCGCCGTGAAGCCGGCCGGGTCCGGTACAAAGCGGACCGACAGGTAGTAGGCGGCAGCGACGACCATGCCCCCGCCAAACAGCCAGACCTCACGGCGGCGCAAGAAGGCGCGCCAGCCCTGGCGCAGCGGGTAGACCAGCACAACCAGCGGGAAGAATGCCGCGCCGTTCGGGTGGGTGTCCACCACCAGCGCCAGCAGCAGGCCAGCCAGGAACGCCAGCAGCCCGGCCCGGCGGCGGCCACGGTCGGCGCTGCGCTCGGCCAGCAGTAGTGCCCCCAGGACCATCGTCACGACCTGGATGTCCGGCCGGAGCGTATGCGTCGCCACCAGGAACGGGTTCGAGATCGCGAACATGACGGCAGCCGCCACCCCGACCGACCGGCTCCAGTAGCGCCGACCCGCCCAGTAAACTACCAGCAGCGCCAGGCCTCCCCAGAGCAGCGAAGTCAGGCGGGCCTGGAACACCCCGACACCGCCGAGCCGGAAGATCACCGCGGCGGTCGCCCCTTGCAGGCCGCCGTTGCCCCAGGTCGCGAAGCCGCGGTAGGCGTTCATGCGCTCGGCGGCTGGGTCCAGGCCGGACGCGACCCAGAACAGGTTGGCCTCGCGCCCCTCGTCGTTGATGACGGGCGGCCAGCGCGTCAGCCCCGGCATCAACACGCCAATGTAGGCGACGACCAGGATGACCATAGCCATGTCAAGCAGGCGGCCAGGTTCGGCGGGAAGCCATCGCGAAAAGCGAGACAGCAGCGAACCACCCGACGGCGGCCATGCCGACATCCACCCGCCGGCGCGCGGCACCTCCGGGGTCACGCCCGGACCGCCCTCCGGGACCATCGGCATTAGCGGGTGTCGCCCCGGGTGTCCAGCACGACGTACCAGCCGTCCTCGTGGGCCACGCGCCAGGATTCCGGAAGATCAGCCCGCGTCAGCGAATAGGCGGCCACTCGGATCACCTCGAGTTGCGTGGCGCTCTCCAGCCGGACGGTGTTGGTGCCCGCCTTCAGTGGCACGTCGCGGCGCACATCTGCCCAGGTATCGCGCGGCAATTCGCTGTCGGCAATCGTGGTCGGCGTGCCGTTGACAGCCAGCGTCCCGAGGGTCGCCTGCGCCCGGTTCCGGCGCTTGGCCCGCACCACCAGCGTAGCCGTGCGGTCCGTCGGGCTCCAGATACTCACCGTTACCGCGTCGTTGGGTTGGACCGCAAAGTACTCGTAGTGGTTCGTCTCGACGATGCGGCCGGTGCCCTTCGCCTCGGTCGGGGAGGCCAGCCCGTCAGCCGGCAGGTCTATGCCACCGAGCCGGTCGCCGAGCTTTTTCAGCACGACATAACGCGCGCCGTATTTCTGGACCGTGGCGGCCAGCAGGGTCGGGTCGCCGCTGTACGCCTTGACCAGATCGGCGGCGCGCTCCGCCTCCCCGAAGCCAGTCATGCGCTGCACATCATACGCCAGTTTGATGGCGGCAGTCGGATGCAGGTACACGACCTTTTCGCCTGAGTAGTACCAGACCAGCGTCGCTTCGGGCGTCGGGGCCAGGACGGTGCTCAGCCCGTCGCGTCGGGCCTCAGTCGCCAGGAATGGCCCAAGGGCGAAATTGCCGTCTAGCTCCCACTCCTGGTCGGCAAACTCCGGCTCGTTCCAGAACTCGGCGACGCGCTCGGCCGTGCCGATGGAGCCTGGCACCGACGCGACGAGGCAGACGGCCACCAGCACGGCCACCACCAGCGATGTGCGCGGTCGGAGGCGGCGCAGCAGGCCCATCATCAGGGCCAGGCCGGCCATCAGCATCAGCGGCTGCGACGCGAACTGCCACAGCCGGCGCGGAAAGAACGTGTCCCCGCCAGGGAAGCCAGTCGGGCGGAATACGGCGAGCAGCACGGGTACCAGGAACCAGACCAGCAACAGCAGTGCCGCCAACGACCGCTCATGCACGAGGCGGCGGCCGGTCAGGAAGACGCCGATGGGTGCCAGCACCAGGAACACCCCGAACTCGGCCGGGAACTCTTCGAGCGCCAGTTTGACGGGCACCCGGTAGGCCGGCATCGCCACGCCGAACGAGCCGCTCTGGACAAGGACGACCATCTGCCAGACCCACCAGAACGACGAAACGCCGAGCGCGACGGCGCTCGTGACGACACTGACGCGTAGCATCCGTCCCAACAGATCGCGGCGCAGCATCAGCACGCAGGCGAAATAGATGGCGATCAGCGGGGCAGCGAAGACGGCCGTCTGGGTGTGCGCCAGGATCATCAGGCCGAACGCCAGGCCCGCGAGGACGCCGCCGGGCCTCCAGCCGTCTACCACGGCGCGGAAGACGCACCCGAGGCCCAGCGGAAGCAGCAGAAACGCGATGTCGCGCGGAAAGACCGGGAAGAAGTTGTGCTGACCGACGAATAAAGCATCGACCCAGACCCGATCTTCGGTCGTCTTGATGGCGCCGGCAAACGTCGAGAAGAATGCGCCCACCAGCGCCGACGCACGGTCCAGCCCGAGGACGCGCGCCAGCCAGTAGGCGGCCAGCGGCGTCAGCGGCGCGAAGAGGATCGACACGACGCGGATCGCCTCGGTCAACTCGATGCCGGTCAGCGAGCCGATGGCGGCCGTCAGGTAGTGGAACAGCGGCGAGTAGAACGCGGGCAGTCCAGCGTACGGGCCACCGGGCAGCAGTTCGCCGGCCTGCACCCCGGCCATCACCGCGCGGTGGTAGATGGTGTCTCCGGTCCAGAGCCACGTTTTGTGGTTGAACACGCCGCCCTGAAGCAGCAGGGCCGCCAGCGTCAGCGCGCCGAGCAGCGCCACGGTCCAGCGCGTGGACAGGGCGAACACGCCGGCATCAGCGGCAGTTTCGGCAGCGCCAGTGGTGGGGGAGGCGGCGTCTGATCGGCCCGGCGTCTGCACCAGGCTGCCCGGCGGCGACGTGACGTTGCGCGGCTCGGCAAAGCTCATACCGTCAGTCGGTCGGAGCGCGGTGGGGCAGGTATGGCGTAGATCATCCGGGCCGCTCCTGGAGACGCTCGGCGTACCGGTTGTCCCGACTCCGCGCGGGCTGACTGTAGCAGAGGCTGCGGCGGGCAGGCCACCGAATCACAGGGTACACTCGGGGGCGCAATCGGCGGTGAACGGCGCGGCGCCCGGAGGAGGACAGCATGTCAGAACGGAGTCCGGCCCAGCGTGTCGCCGGCCTCTACGACGACGCAGCGGATCAACGGCACCAGGCGCTGCGTCGGCAGTTCTTGCTACGGCCAGACATCGCCTTCCTGAATCACGGTTCCTACGGGGCATGCCCACGCCCGGTGTTCGAGCAGTATCAGGCGTGGCAACTGGAGTTGGAACTGCAGCCGGTTGAGTTCATCGGGCGACGCGCCTGGGGATTGCTGCACGAGGCCCGGACAGCGCTCGCAGGTTATCTGCACGCCGACCCGGACGAGGTAGTCTACTTCCAGAACGTGACGGCCGCGCTCAATGCTGCTGCGCGGTCGTTGCCGCTGCGGGCTGGCGACGAGATCCTAACGACCGACCACGAGTATGGCGCGCTGGACCGCACCTGGAAGGCCGTCTGTGACCGCACTGGCGCGCGGTACGTCGTGCAGCCGCTGCCAGAACCGCTCGACGACCCTGATGCCGTCGTCGAAGCAGTCATGACCGGCCTGACGCCGCGCACGAAGGTCTTGTTTCTCAGTCACATTACGTCACCAACTGCCGTTACGCTGCCGCTTGCAAAGTTGGTCGCCCGCGCTCGGGAGGCCGGCCTGTGGACGGTGGTTGACGGCGCGCATGCGCCCGGCCAGATCCCGGTGGACCTGACGGCGCTTGGTGCGGACTTCTACGGCGGCAACTGCCACAAGTGGCTCTGCGCGCCGAAGGGTGCGGGGTTCCTGTACGCCCGCTAGGACACCCACGCGATTCTTGAACCGCTGGTAACGAGTTGGGGGCGGCTGCCGAACGAGGGCGAGTCATCGCGGTTCGTGGTGGAGCACCAGTACCAGGGCACGCGCGACATCGCGGCGTTTCTGACCGTGCCGGCCGCCATCGCGTTCCAGGCGGCGAACGACTGGGACCGCGTGCGCGCCGAGTGCCACGAACTGGTCCGCTGGACCGCCGGCGAGATCGCGGAACTCACCGGCCTGACGCCAGTCGCCGAGTCTGATGGTTGGTACGCGCAGATGGCGACGATGCCGGTGCCCCCCGGTGACGCCGTTGCCCTCAAGACCCGCCTGTACGACGAGTTCCGCGTAGAAATTCCGGTGGTCACATGGAAGGACCGTCGGTACATTCGGGTGTCAGCGCAGGGGTACACCACGCGCGCCGACGTTGAGCAACTGGTTGATGCGATGACGGTCATTCTGCGGCAGGGCGGCTGACCTGGCCGGTTCTCCCCCTCTCCAGCGTGCGGGTTCAGATGAGGACAGCCGGAGACATGCGCTGTAGCGAAATGCACACAGACATCCATATCAGCCTGAGCGCAGCCAGGGATCTCACAGGTCAAACACGCTGGTGCGTGAGATGCTTCGCTTCGCTCAGGCTGACATGGAGGGGGGCGCCGGACCGCGACTACCCGGGCCAGAATCCCCTTCGAAACTGCCCGCATGTGATCGCGTGCGGGGGTGGGGGGCAGCGAGAAGCCCCCGGCAATGCTCACCGGGGGCTTCTCAATGTGCTGACTTGTCTGATCTCGAGTGACTAGACGGTGGTGCCCTTGGCCGGCACCTGGATCTTGTCGCCCTCGTAGAGCGTGCGGTCGCGCTGGCTCCAGCCGTTGGCCGAAAGCAGCTCCTCAACGGTGACGCCGTGGCTCTTCGCAATGGTGTCAGGCGTGTCGCCAGCGTTCACCGTGTAGGCGACACTGGCTGCTGCTGTCGGCGGCACCACCTGGGCAACCACCGGCTGCGTCGGTGCAACAACGGCCGGTGCGGGCCGCGGTCCATCAACGGCGACCGGTGCGGGTGCGACTGGCTTCGCAGCCGGAGTCGCGGACTCATCATCTTCAGCGCCGTCAGCGGCCCCACGGAATTCGCGGATGCCCTTGCCGAGCGCCTGTCCAACCTCGGGGAGCTTGCCCACCCCGAAGATCAGAACGATGATGACGAGAATGATGATGAGCTCTGGAGCCCCCAACGTCGGCATCATGCCCCTCCTGGTTTCGTACGGCCACGAGGGCCAGACGGACCCTATGATACCATGCAGAATGGAGGCGCTGGCTACGTGGTGAGTCCCGTCCCGCAAAGGGAGCAGCACAACACGGGGTCACGGCCGCGTCTGCTCGTAGGTTT
>JBBQBU010000159.1:0-11148 GCA_038318015.1 Chloroflexota bacterium
AAGGGGCGACATCGGTTGGCGCGCGCGGCTCAGTGCTCATGCAGGCGGGATGCTACCACGCCGCAACATGCCCGACGCAGAGGCCATCTGCGCGTCGCCCGCAGGGGCACGGGGATGGCCTGAGACGCCCCTGTGAGCGCATCGTGACGGCTGCTCGCTTGTCGCTCGGTGAGGAGTGCCGTACGCTGACGACGAGCCGCGAGCCGCCCGATGATGCGCGTGCAGGCCGCCGCAGGTTGCCGAGAGCAGCCCGGAACTCAGTACCGTCGCCGAGGACCAGACGCCGCCATGAGTGTCGCATTCTCACAACTTACGTCACGCCTACGTTCCGTCAATGAGACGCCGGCTCCGCCGATCCACTGGCCTTCCGCCCTGCTCGGGCTGGCTTTGGCGATCGTCGTCGTAGTCGGCGTCTCCTGGGCCGCCTCGCCCCGCGCCGACCGGCCGCTTGCGCTGGCAGTGGCGCACGTCGAGCCGCCGCCGGTGGCGACAGTCGTCCCGACGCCGATCCCGCCACCGTCCCCGCCGGCTCCCGAACCGGTGGTCGAACGGCTGAAGGTGGCGAACACGAACGGGTCGGGCGTCAACCTGCGAGCGCGGGCCGGCGAGCGCGGCCAGCGCCTCAAGACCATGCCTGAAGGCGCAGCACTGGAAGTGATCGGGGCCAACGAGACTGCGGACGGCATCATCTGGCGGAATGTCAAGGACGCCAGCGGAACCAGCGGCTGGGTGGCCGGCAAGTTCGTGGCGCGCACCCAGTAGCGGCCTGGCGCGCGGATACGGTTCAGCATCCGGTGCCAGCGCGATGGGCCGTAGACTGAAGTCCACGTTCCCTGGGCAGGCCGACGCAGAAACGTGAAGGGCGTCGGCGCGCCGCCTATCTTTGGCCCGAGCGCCGGTAGCACCGGTACACTGATAGGTGACGGCTGCACGCGTACCTCGGTAGGGCGCTGCGCACGACCGGTCGATGTACGCTACTGCGCGAGCCGGGAGCCACTTTGGACATTTTCTGGAACGGTCATGCCTGTTTCCGCCTGCGCGGACGCGAAACAACTGTCGTCACCGACCCGTACGACCGATCCACCGGGTTCCCGCCGCTGAAGCTCAATGCGGATGTCGTGACCATTTCACACCAGCACCCGCATCACGCCTTCATGGATGGGTTGACGGCGGCCAAGGACCGGGTGCGCGTTGTGGACGGCCCCGGCGAGTACGAGATGGCCGGCTCGTTGATCGAGGGTGTGGCGACCTACCGGGACAAGCAGAAGGGCAAGACGCTCGGCCGGAACACGGCGTTCGTGATCCACCTGGACGACGTGAGCATCTGCCACCTGGGCGCGCTGGCGCACACGCTGAGCAGCAGCCAGATCGAGTCGATGAAGGACGCAGACGTGCTACTGATTCCGGTCGGCGGTGGCACGGCGCTCGATGCGGCTGCGGCGGCGGAGGTGGTCAGCCAACTGGAGCCGCGCATCGTCATCCCAATGTACTACGGCACGCCGTCCGAGTCGCTCGATACGGTCGAGCGGTTCTGCGCCGAGATGGCCGTCACGGACATGACGGTGCAGCCGCGATTGCAGGTCACGCGTACGAGCTTGCCGGAAGAGACGCGCGTGGTCTTGCTGGCCGCGCCCGAGCCGAAGCGCTGACGGCGCATGCGCGAACTCGTGGTGCGGGCAGCCTGTTTCATCGCCAACCTCGTGTTGGGCGAGCCGCGCGTGGTCGTCACGGCGGCGCAAGAGCAAGAACTCGCGCTGTCCCGCGCCAATGACCCCTATTTCCACGCATTTCGTGACCGCTGCATGCAGTGGGTCTACGGCAACGATCCGCGCCGCCCGGATGGCGACTGAAGGGTTCTCGCGATGATGCAGCGGCGGCGGCTCTTGCTGGTGGTACCGGCCGCGCTCATGGCGGCAGCCGTCGCGTGCCGTAATCGCGCGGCTGCCGAGGCCGGGCCGCCCCCCCTTCGGTACGTCGCCATCGGCGCGTCAGACACGGTGGGCGTCGGGGCGACGGTGCCTGACCGTGAAAACTGGCCGACCTTACTCCAACAGCGCCTGCCGGCCGGCAGCACGCTCGTGAACCTGGGCGTGAGCGGCAGCCTGCTCGGTCAGGCGCTTGATCAGCAGTTGCCGGTCGCCATCGACGCCGAGCCAGACCTCGTGACTGTCTGGCTTGCCGTCAACGACTTCGGCGCGCGAGTGCCGCTTCAGCGCTACGCCTTCGAGTTGGATACGCTGATCGGTGAACTGCGGAAGCAGACAAGGGCAACCGTCCTGGTCGGCAACATCCCCGAACTGAGCGTCCTGCCCGTGGCCGCACGCTTTGACCTCAGCGATATTGACCGCTGGAACCGCGCCATCCAGGACATCACGCAGCGACACGGCGCGACACTCGTAGACCTCCGCACGACCTGGCGCGACGTGCAGGATCACCCGGAGTACATCAGCTCAGACGGCTTCCACCCCAGCACGATCGGCTATCAGCAATTGGCTGGGGTGTTCTACGACGCCGCCCGTGGCACGTTGCCCGCACTCGCCGCCTCCTGACCACACCAGCACGAGGAAACCCCATGCCCCAGCCACCTGACACGCGCTCGTCGTCGGCCATCGTTGAAGCGCGCCGCCTCCGTAAATGGTATCGAACGGGTGCCGTGCCGGTCGAAGCGCTACGCGGCGTGGACATGCAGGTGCAGGCCGGCGAGATCGTTGCGATCATGGGGCCGAGCGGCTGCGGTAAGACGACCCTGCTCCAGTGCATCTCCGGCCTTGACGACTTCGACGAGGGCGAGGTCTGGATCGACGGCACGCCGATTCGGCACATGCACGACGACCAGAAAGCCGACTTGCGGGCAACGCGGACGGGATTCGTATTCCAGGCGTACAACCTCCTGCCGGTACTGGACGCCGTGGAGAACGTCGAACTGCCGCTGCTGCTGGCGGGGAAACGCGGTCGAGACGCTCGTGCCCAGGCGCTGCGTGCGCTGGAGAGCGTCGGGCTGGCGGACCGCGCGCGCCACCGCCCCAACGAGCTATCAGGCGGGCAGCAACAGCGCGTCGCCATCGCAAGGGCGCTTGTCAACAATCCGGCCGTAGTCTGGGCCGATGAGCCGACCGGCAACCTGGACTCCGAATCTGCGGCGGACATTCTGGCGCTAATTGACCGGCTGAACCGCGAGAACGGCCAGACGTTCGTGTTGGTCACGCACGACAGCCGCGTCGCCGAGCGGGCGCAGCGCATCCTACGGATGCGTGACGGCCAGATTGACAGCGAAGAGCGGACCGGGCACCTGCCCGGACGCAACGGCATCAGCGACGCTCTCTTTCCGACGCCGCTACCGCGCCCCGCCTGAGCCATCCATGCAAACAATCCTCGGTGTGTCCATCACGACGATCACCCTGGTCGTCGCCGGCCTGTTCGTGGCTGGGCTGGCGACCCTGGCTGTCGTCGGCCTGCGCGACCGCCTTCTGCTGCGGCTGGCGCTCCGGAACATCCCGCGCCGGCCCGCACAGTCGGCGCTGATCGCGCTCGGGCTGGCCCTCTCTACCGTCATCATCACGTCGGCGCTGAACACCGGCGATACTATGAGCCACACCCTCCGGTCGCTGGTCGCAGGGACGGTCGGGCGGGCCGACGAGATCATCGTGAAGCCGCGACGTGACGCCCGCCGCACCGGATTTGACAACGTGCAGTCCGTGGCGAACGGCACGTTCCTGACCGGCACGCTCCAGCCGTTTGAGCAGTCGGAGGCAACGCGCATCGCGGCCGCCCTGGTCGGAGACGACCGCATCGCCGGTGTCACGCCAGCCACCATTGAACAGGTTGTCGCGATCAATACGACCACCAACGAACTCCAGGCGCAGTTACAGCTCTACGCCCTGCCGCGCGACTATCCGCCGGTCTTCGGCAGCATGGTCAGCACCGGCGGCCAGGCCGTTGACTTCGCGGGCATGGGCGACGGGGCCGTGGTGCTGAACCCCCAGGCCGCAACGGCGCTCTCGGCGCAAATCGGCCAGACGCTGGTGGTGCACCTCGGCGAGCGATCTTTCAACCTGACCGTCGCGGCCGTGCTGCGCGGCGGCGATCTAACCGGAGCGCAGGCGACCATCCTGATACCGCTGGACCAGTTGCAGCGGCTCACCGAAGCCCCCGGCGAGATCAATCAGATCCTGGTGGCGAATCGTGGGACGCCAAGTACCTCGGTGCTGCTCAGTCAGCAGGTGGCCGCGCGCGTGCGGCCCCTGTTGGTGGACCCGGTGGCCGCCGCGCGCATCCATGCCCTGCTGCAGTCGGAGATCGCGCGGGCCGAGATCGTCGCGGCGCTGCCTGGCCTCGACGAGAAAATCCGCGAGCAGGTGACGGCGCTGCTGGCCGAGCTTGACCAACCAGAGCCGACCGAGCAATTCGCGGCCCTGGTCTCCGACCCGGAGCTTGAGCGCCGGCTATTCGCCTTGAGCGGTCGGCTGGCGGCACAGCAGGGCCGGGCCGGCACCAGCGCCCTGGCGACGCTGTCAACACTGCGGGTTCTGGAAGTCAAGCGGTTGAGCCAGGAGCTTGCCGACCGCTGGGGCGCGGCCCTGACGACGGTCTTCGTCGTGCTCGGACTGTTCTCCATCGCCACCGGCACGATGCTGGTCGTCCTGATCTTCGTCATGCTGGCGGCCGAGCGTCGCACCGAGCTTGGCGTGCTGCGGGCGCTGGGGGCGCGACGTGGCCGGGTCGCCGCGATGCTGCTGTACGAAGGTTTGTTCTACGACCTTGTCGCGGCGGCCATTGGCGTGCTGATCGGCGTGGGTGTGGCGGTCGGCCTGATCCTGATGAGCGGCAACGTGCTGGCCGGCTTCGGCATCGCGCTGGTGCCGCACGTCGAACCGACCAGCCTGCTGCTGGCCTACTGCCTCGGCGCCGTCATCACGATGATCAGCATTGCGATCAGCGCGTGGCGCGTCGGCCGCGTGACCATCGTGGCGGCCATCCGCGAGTTGCCGGAGCCGCCGCGCCCGCGCAACAGTCGGGCGCCGTACTGGTGGGGTGCCGGATTGCTGCTGTCGGGCCTGGGCCTGCTGTTCGGCTCCGCAGGGTCGCGCTACGCCCTGCCGACTGGGGCCGGCGTCGTCCTGCTGACGCTAGGCGTCGCGATGCTCGTCGGGCCGCTGCTGCGCGGCGTCGGCCTTTCGGCGCGCACGTCGGATCGGCTGCGCTACTCGCTGGCTGGCTTGATCCTGCTGGCGTACTGGCTGCTGCCGCTGGACCTGCTGTTCTGGCTCGGACGTCTCAGACCATTACCACGCTCGGTCGACCTGTTCTTCGTAGCCGGCATCTCGCTCGTACTCGGGGCGATCCTGATTCTGGTGCAGCAACTTGAGGTGCTGAGCATTCTCGCGCGCCGCGCCGGGTCCGGCCTGCGCGGTGGTGCCATTGTCCTGCGGCTGGCACTGGCGTTCCCGGTGCAGCATCGTTTCCGAACCGGCTTGACCGTCGCCATGTTCGGGCTGGTGATCTTCAGCATGGTCGTGGCGGCCGTCCTGCTGACTGGCACTCACCGCGCCTACAGCGACCCCGAGGCAATGGCCGGCGGATATGACATCCGTGTGGACGAGACGGCCGGTGGCGCGCCACCGCTGGCCTCAATACTGGGTCAGGGCACCGGCGTCCGGCCTGACGACTTCTCAGCCGTCGCCACCATCGCGACCGCGCCAGCCGAGGCGATCCAGCCGCGATCAGACGGGGCGTTCTGGCGCACGGTCGGGCTGCAACTGGTGGACGACGCATTCACGTCTACGGTGCGGGCCGGCTTCAGCGGCCGGGCAACCGGCTACGCCAACGACGCGGCGGTCTGGGAAGCGCTGCGGACGACTCCGGGCCTCGCCATTGCCGCCGGGTCGGCCGTGCGGTCGCGCGATGTCGAGCCGGCCCCAATCCCGATCTTCCGGCTGGGCAACATCTTTCGTGAGGACGCGACGTTTGCCCCGACGACCGTCTGGGTGCGTGACATGCGCGGCGGCAAGGCCGTCAAGCTGGCGATCATCGGCGTGCTTGATCCACGCGCGACGCTCGGCAACGGTCTGTTCACGTCGGCGGCCACGCTGGCGGACGCCGAGACGCCCGCTCCGGCCCGCACTGCCACCTACCTGCGCGTGCGCCCCGACGTGAGCGCCGCCGAGAAGACGCTTGCGCTGAACCTGTCGTTTGCCCCAATGAACCTGGGCGCCAGCGAGATTGGCGAAGACGTGCGGCGCATCCTGGGGGTGCGGACCCTGCTGAACGACCTGTTGCAGGCGTTCATCGGGGTTGGGCTGCTGGCGGGCATCGCCGGGCTAGGCGTTATCAGCATGCGCGCGGTGGTGGAGCGCCGCCGCGAGATCGGTATGCTGCGCGCATTGGGGATGACGGCCCGGCGGGTGCAGGCCGCCTTCTTGATTGAGGCGTCGTTGATCGCGCTGCTGGGCATCGGGATTGGCGTCGTGCTGGGAATCGCGCTGGCGAGCCGCCTTGTGGCGTTCATCGCTCGCGAGTTCCCGGAGATCGTGTTCAGCGTGCCGTGGGGCCAGATCGGCGGCATCGTCGGCTTCGCGTACCTCGCGGCCATGCTGATGACAGCGTGGCCGGCGTGGCGGGCCGGCCGCGTGGAGCCGGCCCAGGCGCTGCGCTACGAGTAGTCGTCGTCCCGGCGCAGTCCATGTGCCTGCCGGCCGTCGAGGTCGCCGCCGAGACTCGCCAGCATGGCCGCAACCGGCTTCCAGGCCGGCAACCCGCGGATATCAGGCGTCGCCGTGTCCCGCAGCTTGATGAGCGCATTACGCAAAGTAACTTCGTTGTCGCTCAGCAGTCCCTCATACCTCCTGTCCAGCAAGTGGCTGATGCGCCGGTTCGCCTCGTAGACCACGTAGTCCAGGAGCAGTTCAAGTTGCGCTGCTCCGCTTTGGTAGGAATCCGATGACGATGTCGCGTCCACGGGCGGCACCTCGGGTTCAGCGACCGCCAGGCCGATGCAGTCGATGTCGTCGCGCCACAGTTCTGCCAGAAGCGGCGATGACCCGATCATCAACGCAGTACCAAATGGCCCGTGCGTCTGCTCCGCGCCTGACACGTTCGGTAGCCGCACGACCTTTCGGACCTGATCCACGATGCGCAGGAAGTTCTCGTCGGCGAGCGAGAATCCGACGAAGAGCATGTGGCGGGTGATCAGGAGCGCCTGCACGATGCCCGCGAGCGCGCCGCGCCTGTCAGCGTACCGCAGGAAATCCTCGCGGGTCAGCACGATATCCTCGAGGTGGTTCACGCAGCCATGCATCTTCAGCAGCCAGCGCCCCGACTCGCCGGTAGCCTCATAGGGCAGGACGGCGACCTTGTGCCCGGCCGCCGCTGAAGCCTCCTCGAACAACGTGTCGTAGTTCGTGGTGACGCTCTCGTTGACGCTCTCGTTGACGCCGAGATTCGCGAGGAAGGCGTGCGTCAGGCTGAAGCGGTCGGTGGTGACGTGGTTGCGGATGGCCTTCTGCAGTGGAACCGGCGACGAGCCGCTGCCGCCTGCCCATCGATCAAGGCGGTCCCCGATGATGCGCGCCTGGTCTGTGACGTCAAGGTTCTTTAGTGCGGCGCGGGACGCCTCGTCCATCTCCGGATCCTTCGCGAGCAGATCAAGCAACTCGGACCAGCGTGGCAGGCCGGCCCCCATGCTCGCGCCGGCCCCGATGAACAGCACCAACTTGCCGTTAGAACTGCGGTCGGCCAGTTCCTTCCCCACCTTGCGGAGCGACACGGGAAGACCACCGAAGGCAACTTCAGGATCGGCGACCTGGAGGTCGCGTCGTGCCTTCTGCGCGGCGGCCAACTGGTCGCGGGTGTACGTGACGAGCACCACATCGACGTCACACCGCGCGGCCTCCATCATGAGGATGCTGATGAGTCGTCGAAGGATCTGGCCGGCGACTGTCCACCCGCCGCCATGGCCTGTTCCCACAACAGGCAGCGCGAGGAGGTGGCGTTGACGACTATTCGACGGCGGCTTGCGGTTCTGCTTCAGCTCAGTTGCGGCCTGCTCAACAAATTGCCTCGCCGATTCGGCAATCCATTCGGCCTTCTTGTCGGCCGACCATGCGGTATTGACAACAACCTGGGTTATCCAGGGTCGATGACTCTGGTCACGACTGCCCCAGTGCGGGGCTGCGAATGTCCGTTCAGACCGCCGATGCCAAGCATCGGATGTGGGAATCGCATCGTTAAAGAACCACGTGCGAGGGTGGCGGTAGTCGTTGTCTTCGGGGCGATCAGATCCGGTCACGAGTTGAAGAAAGGAAATCGGGGCGCCTCGCAGCCACTGGCTCCGAATCTGCAAGCTTCGTCCGGTCGGCAGTAGCCATGCGTCGCAGGCAAGTCGAGTCAGGTCCGACTGCACGATGAACAGATGGCCGGGCATTGATACTCCTCCGCGGCAGGTGCGCCTCCGAGCGGTGCATCTTAGCCGACGTGACGACGCCAGCGGTGGACGGCGCGCTGGCCGATCCGTGCCAGCCAGACGAGGCCGCCGAACGCCAGCGCCGCGATCAGCGGATCGAGCGGGTAGCGAAAGCGCGCCTCTGGGCCAGCCAGCGCCGCGTTCGCCAGCAGCATCGGCGGCAGGCACAGTGTCAGCAGGAGCGCCGGGCGGTGCCGCACACTGACCACCGTCGCGACCGCGCCGGCCACGAAGCCGACCGCCAGCAGCCACGACAGTCGCCCGGGCTGGTACACCGAGATCAGCAGTTCGGCGTGGTCGAACTCATTTTCGACCGCCGCAGATGGCGGCTCGCCCAGGTGCAACACGCGGTCCTCGAACCACGTACGCTGGCGCGCCTGCGGGTTGATGTACCGCGCCTCGCCGGCCCGCTTCGACACTTCGCCAAGATGCTGATCGTCCCCGAAGAAGAGCTCGACCGACATGCGAAACGTGCTGGCCACGTAGCGTCCGCCCTGCCGCCACATCGCCTCCAGCGCCACCGCACGCATGATCGAGTCAGCCTCGGCTGACGATAGCCCCTGCTCCCGGCGCAGCCCCTCGAAGATCTCCTGCGGCAGCGTGCGGTCAACGGCCTTCCGGATTACGTAGCGCCGCGCTGCTGCCTGCGGTGAGTCCGGCTCGCCACGCGGGATGTCGTCGCGGGTGATGTAGCCCGAGTCCGACCGCGTGATGCGCCACAACAGATGCTCGCCGAGCGCGCCGCTGCTGATGCCGCCGCGCAGCGTGATATCGGCCACCATCGCCGGCACCATCATCGCGACGAAGCCGACCACAGCCACGCCCGTCAGCGACAGCGCTCGAACCGGCGGTCGGACCGTCGCCAGGAAGTAGACGGGCAACAGCGGCAGGATCACTTCTGCGATGGGGCGGAACAGACTGGCTGCGGCCAGCGCCACACCGCCAGTCGCCGCCAGCCGCCACGACCTGCCGCCGCTCCGGACCGCTGCGACCAGCGCCAGGACGGCCAGCGCCAGCAGGCACGCAAAGACGCTCTCGGCGAGGATGTAGTGTTCGTAAACGAGCAGTTGCCCGCCGACAGCCACGCTGAACGCCGCCAGCCCCCCGACGAGCCGCCCGAACGCCAGCCGGCCGATGCCGTAGGTTGCGGCCACTGTCACCAGCCCAAGCGCCGCCTGCACGAAGACCAGCCCGCGCAAATCCTCGCCCAGCGCCAGGATCGCAACGGCTACTAGCAACGGGTAGCCAAGTGGCCGCTTCAAGATCGGATCGAAGCCGAGGCCGCGCGCCAGGTCAAAACCGGGCGTCAGAAAGCTCTGGCTGTCGCCCTGCATGAACAGCGGCGGAATGCGATAGAGCAAGGCCACCCGGAAGATCAGGCCAACGGCCAGGATCAGGCCAACGGTCGTGAGGTCGGGGTGCCGCGCCCACGATGCGCGAAGGCGCCGGGCCACCGAGGGTTGCCCCGTGGCAGCGAGAGCGTCGGCCGCTGGGTCCGGGCCACCGTTCGGCACGATACCTTGCGCTGCGCGCTCGGTGCTGGGGCGCTCGGCAATCTGGCTCACAGGGCCGGATTATAGGTGCCACGCCAGCGTATCGTCCCGGATACCGTCGCGTCGGACGGCAAACAAGAGACGAGCATCGGCAAAATCTGGTAGCATCCGCCGACGATTCGTCCACTGCATCACCGCAGGCGGCGCGCTGCTGCGGGCCGCCGGCTCGCCTTCATCCGTCGCCCCAAAGTCGCCATTTCTATGCTGGCAACTCGCAAGGCCGCAACGGCCGCTCCTGCTTCCCCGACTGGCTCGCGTGACCGCGCCCCCTCCCGGCTGCGGCCCGGGCTGCTCGTCGATTCCCTGGCGACTGTCGGGCTGCTCGTCCTCGCGTTTGCCGCGCGCTGGCCCTACATCTACAGCGCCCCGCGCTTTCGCGATGACACGTTCAATGCGGCGTGGTCCCTGCGGATCTATCGCGGTGAGCACTTCCCGTTCACCGACGTTGAAGCGTACATCGGCGCATTCTTCAACTACGCCGTAGCCGCCGGCATGTTCATTATCGGCCCGACGATCTACGCCGCGCGGCAGGTCGTGATGGCCTTCGGCGTGGCGACCGTCGGCGCGACCTTCGTCCTCGGGCGCGAGATTGGGTTGGCCCACAAGGACGGCGGTCGCTGGGCAGGCCTCTGCGTCGGGTTGGTCGCGGCCGGCTTCCTGCTGACCAACGGCATACACATCGCGCCGGTCGGCCACGTCGCCTTCTCGGGCAGCATCACCCCGCTATTCACGACGCTGGCGTTCTGGCTACTGCATCGCTGGAGTGTGCGCGGCACCGGCAGCACCCTCGTCTGGGCCGGCTTCATGCTCGGCATGAGCATGCACACGCATCCGACCATTGTGGCGTTCCTGCCGGGCGTGGCCGGCTGGCTGCTCTGGCGCAATCTCGCAATCCTGCGGACGCGCCTGCCGTATCTGACCGCCCTGGCGTTCGTGGCAGCGTTCAGCCCGATGATCGTCTTCAACATCGTCACCGGCGGCGAGTCGATTCGGCACGCCGTGTACACGGCGACTGAGCGACCGGATTATGTCGATCCTGACCGGCTGGAGACGGCCCGCCTGACGCTGCCGAACTACCTGGAGCGCCAGCAGGACTACTGGATCATGCTGCACGGCACCCTCGGCGGGGCCGTAAAC
>JBBQBU010000160.1:0-11145 GCA_038318015.1 Chloroflexota bacterium
AGTTTGACCTGTCGCTTGAAGGGGTGCGCCCGTGAGCGAGGCCCTCACCAGCCAGCCCTGCGGCGAGGCCCTCACCCCCCGGCCCCCTCTCCCACAAGTGGGAGAGGGGGAGCGCGATACGATGAATCGTGCCTCTACAACAGGATCATCTGTAGGGGCGAGATTCATCGCGCCCGACGCCCCGACCGGTGCGCCCGCCGCCACACCCGATGTTGTGCCTACGTCCCTCACCCCCCAACCCCCTCTCCCGCTTGCGGGAGAGGGGGAGTTGGGGGGTGAGGGCTTCGCGCTGGAGGCGCGCGGCCTGCACAAGCGCTTCGGCCGCAAGGTCGCGGTCCACGATTGTTCGTTGCAGGTGCCGCGTGGCGCGATCTACGGCCTGATCGGGCCGAACGGGGCCGGCAAGACCACCTCGATGCGGATGCTGGCGACGTTGCTGCAACCGGACGGCGGCGACGCGTGGATCGCTGGAGCGTCAATCCGCACCGAGCAGACCGAGGTCCGGCGCAACCTGGGCTATATGCCTGACTTCTTCGGCACCTACGCCGAACTGCGCGTCAGCGAGTACCTGGACTTCTACGCGGCCTGCCACGGCGTCCCGGCCGCCCGCCGGGCCGGCGTCACCGACGATCTGTTGGCGCTGGTGGACCTGACCCACAAGCGCGACAGCTACGTCGAAGGGCTCTCGCGCGGGATGCAGCAGCGGCTCGGGCTGGCCCGCGCGCTGGTGCACGACCCGGCCGTCATCATGTTGGACGAGCCGGCCTCTGGGCTGGACCCGCGCGCACGCCTGGAGCTACGCGAGGTCGTGCGGGAGCTTGGGCGCATGGGCAAAGCCGTCCTGGTGTCGTCGCACATCCTGGCCGAGCTTGCTGACCTCTGCACGCACATTGCCATTGTGGACGGCGGGCGCGTGCTGGCTGACGGCCGCGTTGATGAGGTGACGCGGCGGCTGAACGGCGGGCGGGCCGTGCGCGTGCAGGTGCTCGGAGAGGGCGAAAGCCTGCGGGATGTGCTGCTGACCCGGCCCGACGTGCACGCCGTTCAGCTTGAGGCCGGCGAGTATTCGGCTGCCCACCCCGGCGCTGCCGACGAGCCGAGCGACAGCCCGTCAGCCGCCGGCATGGTGAGCACGGGCGCGGACGAACGCGCGGGCGCAAGCGCGGGCGGCGCACCTGCCGGCTCCGGCATGGCGACCGTGCGCTTCGTCCTGGACGGCGACGAGCATGCGCTCCGTACGCTCCTGGCCGAACTGGTCGCGGCCAACTTCCCAATCTACGGTTTCGGGCACGATACCGGCGGCCTGGAGGACGTGTTCTTGCAGGTGACGCGCCGCCTGGGGGACACCCCGACATGACCGCCAATGACACGACGACCGTGGCCCCGCCCGCGCCGCTCCCCCCGGCCGGACTGCGTGCCCTGTCGCCGGACCGGCTGCGCGCCCGTTTCGCGAACCCGCTGGCGAGCAAGGAACTCTTGGCCCGGATGCGCGGCCCGCGCGCCTACATCGTGGCGATCACGTTGCTGCTGCCGTTGGCTGGGGTGGCGGGCCTGCTCTACATGATGATCTCCTCACTGCCGAACGCCGAGTTCGCGTCCAGCACGCCGGTCGGCAAGCTATTCTTCGCCACGGTCACCACGGTTGAGCTTGGGCTGATCTGCCTGCTGGCCCCCGCCCTGACCGCCGACCTGATCTCCGGCGAGCGGGAGCGGCGCACGCTCGACTTGCTACTGGTGACACCGTTGTCGCGGCGGCAGATCGTGGTGGGCAAGCTGGTGGCGGCGCTCGGCTCGCTGCTGGTGCTGATCGTGCTGGCGCTGCCGATCCAGGCGGTGGCCGTGCTGATCGGCGGGGTCGGCTGGGAGGAGCTAGCCGTGAGCCTGCTGATCCTGATGCTGACCGCCACGACCTACGGCTGCGTGGGGTTGTACTGGTCGGCGTGCCTCCGAACGACGCGCGGCGCGTTGCTGCTGTCGTACATCACCACGCTGGCCGGCGTCGGCGGGCTGCCGCTGGCGTTCATGCTGGCGCTGTTGGGCAACGGCCTGTTCGGCACCCGCAACATGGATGATCTGTTGTGGCCGTTGGCGTGGTTCTTGAACGGCCCGCAGTGGCTCGGGAACCGCTACAGCGGCAACGCGCAGGTGCTGAATCCGGTGACGATGCAACTGGAGGCCGTCGTCGGCCAACTGTTGATGGCGACGAACCCGCTGCTGACCGGCGTGACCAGCGCGGCCGGGCTGGTGGCCGGGCGTCCGGTGATCGCCCTGGAGCGCGTCGCGAATGTGGAGTTGCTGTACGTCGCACCGTGGCTGCTGTTCACGGGGGTGCATCTGCTGGTGGCCGGCGCGCTGATCTGGCTGACGGCGCGGACGCTGCGCCGGATGACCGCGTAGGCAGCCGCGAACCGGGCGTTCGGGCGCGCTGCCGGCCGGGTCGCATCCCACCGGCCACGCCGCTTCCGCACCGCTGATTTCCTACCCGAACGAGTGTGGTGGGGCGCATCCTGGCCGCCGTACGCTGACGGTGAGCCGGTGTGGTGAGTAGCGGACGTTGGCAAGCGTGCCGCCTGGTCCCCGACACACTGGGGAGGTGGCCGCAATGCAGACGCACAGGAATCCAGGCAGCATCAGCCGCCGGGCGCTGTTCGCCCTCGGCGTCACCCTCCTGCTAAGCGTGGGGTGCATCGCGCAGCCGCGCCCACTGGCCGCTTCTGCGGCCCTGAGCGCGCCGCCCGACCTCTCGTTTGTGATCCCGGCCGGCACCGCCAGCGCCGACATGCGCGGTGAACCGGCGTTCACGATCCCCAGTGAGATCGTCGTGGTGACGGGCCAGAGCGTCGTTATCAGGAACGACGACCACGCCATGCACTATTTTGCCGAGACGCCGATCGCGCCCGGCCAGACGTACCGTAAGGTCTTTGGCCGGCCCGGCGCGTTCGGCTACGGCGGTGTGCTGAGTTGCTCGATAGCCGAGCGCAAGACCGTGACCGTGCGCGTCGTGGACCGCCTCCCGGACGCGCCGTCCCTGGCCGCGCCGCGCTGACCCCGCGCCGCTTGAGAGGTTCCCCATGCACGCACTGCCGATGAACCGACCTGGACTCGCCCGATCAGTGCAATGGCTCGTGCTGGCCGTGCTGGGGGGTGCCCTCGGGGTGTTGGCCGTGGCATGGGTGCTGCCGCCGGTGCGGCTCACGGAGCCGGCCGACGCACCGCTGAACGGTGCCGCGTTGACGCCGCCGCGACCGATCCCGGACCTGACGTTGCAGCGGTCTGATGGCGCGACGTTCCACACCGCCGATCTGCGTGGGCAATTGTCCCTGGTGTTCTTCGGCTATACGTTCTGTCCAGATGTCTGCCCGCTGACCCTGTCAGAGCTGAAGCAGGTTCGCGGGCTGCTCGGCTCGGATGCGGACCAGTTGCACGTCTACTTCGTCACTGTGGACCCGGCCCGTGATACCGCCGAGCGGCTGCATCGGTACGTCAAGGCGTTCGACCCGGCGTTCGAAGGCTTGACCGGTGAGCCGGCGGCCCTGGCGAGCATGCGGGCAGCCTTTGGTGCTATCGGGGAGCGGCGTGACGCACCAGACGGCGGCCCGAACTATTTCATGGACCACACGGCGGCACTCTTCCTGGTAGACACCTCCGGTGGCATCAGTCTGGTCTACGCTTATGGCACACCGCCCGGGCAGCTTGCCGATGATGTGCGCCAGCTTGCTCGGCAGGCCCATGCTGCCCCGACCGGGCCGACCGGTCGTCATTCGCCTTGACCGTCCCTGGAGGGGGGGATACCGACATGTCTGTGCTGACTCCCGCGTCACCCCCGCAAGACTACGACGCCCCAGACCAACACGTGTCCGCACCAGCGCGCACCGGGGTTCCACGGCCCGCCGCAACCGCGCCTGCGAGCGATCCGTTACCTGTACACCGCGCCGGGCAGCGGCGGGCGCGCATGGTCGGCTTGGCCGGTGTCATCATCATCGTGATGCTGGCCGGAGCACTGCTGGTGCAGCCGGCCCGCACCATGACGATTGCGCCGGCCGTGCAAGCACCGGTCGGGCCAGCCGTGACCGTTGAACAGCCGTGGGCACGCGCCGCGACCCGGCCAGCAGACGCCCCTGGCGGCACCAGCGCCGTCTACCTGACGCTTCGCAACACGGGCAGCGTCGATGATCGGCTGCTCGGGGCTTCGAGCGACGTTGCCGACCTGACCGAGGTGCACCGGACGACCGTCGAGGACGGCGTGATGCGGATGCGGCCGGCCGGGCCGCAGGATCTTCCCGCCGGCGGCGTCCTGACGCTGCAACCGGGTGACTTGCACGTCATGTTGATCGATCTACGGCGCGACCTGACGGCGGGCGAGCGGCTGACCGTCACGCTGCAGCTTGAGCGCGCCGGTGATGTGGTGGTGGACGCCGAGATCCTTGCGCCGGCATCGCAGCCCATGTCTCCGCCGATGCACGGACGCTAAGCCGCCCGTCACAGTCCTGGCCCGAGCCGCGCCGGATGTCACGTGCGCTGGCGCGTGATGCCGGCTGCGACCGCGTCGTCAATGGATGCGCTGGTGCGTCATTCGTGGGTGGGCTGGTCGAGGACCCGGACGGCCTTGCCCTCGCTGCGCGGGATGCTGCCGGGCGCGGCAAGCTCGACGATGACCTGGATGCCCAGCGCGTCGTGCAGGGCGGCGCGGGCCTGCCCTTCGAGTGCGGCCCGGGTGCCGGCCTCAGCCCCGCGATGGTGAGCCGGCTCGATGCGAACCCGTAGCTCGTCCTGGCGGTCCCCTCGCGTGGACAGGATCAGTTGATAGTGCGGAGTCAGGCCGTCCAGCCGCACCAGCGCATGTTCAATCTGGGAAGGGAACACGTTGACCCCGCGCACGATCAGCATGTCGTCGGTGCGCCCCAGGATTTTGGCGATGCGGGCGCTGGTCCGGCCGCACGGGCACGGCTCGCGGGTCAACAGGGTGCGGTCGCGGGTGCGGTAGCGTAGCATCGGCAGCGCCTCTTTGGTGGGTGCGGAGAGGACCAGTTCGCCAACCTCGCCGTCTGGCAGGCGGGCGCCGGTCTCCAGGTTGATGATCTCGGGGATGTAGTGGTCGTCCCAGACGTGCAGCCAGCGCCCGTTGCCGCAGCCCGACGCGACGCCCGGCCCGATGATCTCCGAGAGGCCGTACTGCTCGAAGACGGCCACGCCCATCGCCTCCGCGACCTCATCTTGCAGCGCGTCTGACATCGGCTCGGCCCCCAGGAAGGCGGCCCGTAGCGGCAGCGCCGGCAGGTCGATGCCCTCGGCGGCGGCGACCTCGGCCAGGTGTAGGGCGTACGACGGCGTGGCGTGCAGGGCCGTCACGCCGAAGTCGCGCAGCAGCATCACCTGACGCACCGTGTTCCCGGACGATGTGGGGACGACCATCGCGCCGACACGGGTCGCAGCATCGTGCAGGCTCAGGCCGCCGCTGAACAGGCCGTAGCCGGCAGCGTTCTGGAACACGTCGTCGTCGGAGAGGCTGCCGGCGACCAGCCCGCGCGCCAACACGTCCGCCCACAGTTCCAGGTCAGCGCGGGTGTACCCGACGACGGTCGGCTTGCCGGTGGTGCCGCTGGAGGCGTGGATACGCACGATGTCGCGGCGCGGCACGGCGAACATCCCGAACGGATAATGGTCGCGCAGGTCGTCTTTGAGGGTGAAGGGCAGCCGGGCAAGATCGTCCAGCGAGCGGATACTCGCCGGGTCGATGCCCTGGAGGCGCGCGTAGAACGGGGCGTCTGCCTGCTGGAGCCGCAGGATGCAGGCGTGCAGGCGCGCCACCTGGAGTTGTTCGAGTTCGGCGCGCGGGCGGGTCTCGGCGGCACGGTCCCAGAAGCGGTCAGCCGAAGTCTGACGTACCGGCACCATGCGTATCACCCCTCGGCGCGCGATGCGATGTGGTGGCAGGATACCGAACCCGCAGCAGGTGAGGCCCAGTGAGTCCGCGCCTTGTCGGGGCGATGCGCCGCCACACTCGCCGCGCAGTTGGACACCGACGGCTACCATGCCCGCCGTGCTACCGCGCTCTGCAGCACCGCTGCGCCCTGCGAGTTCGCGCCGCTGCGACATGGCCCAAATCGGCCATGTGACCGATGACCGTTCCGTCAGTTGGCCGACGCGCGAACGGTCGGTGTACTGGCATGATGGCGGGGCGAACGGTGATCCAATCAGGAGCCTCCTGGGAGCACGCACGTCGCCTCGTGGTCATTCGACTGTGAGCATGTTGGCATCGGTCGGGGCAGCCTTCTCCCCAGGGCAAACCGGCGGGTGTCCGTATGGCGCAGGTGTGCGATTTCTTCCCCAATTGGTCGCACGTCAGTGTTCGATGTGGTTTCTCGGGGCGCAGGCTGGCCGTTTCTCCCCAATGGCCGGTCAACGCGTCAGCGAGGCGGCTTGGTGCAGCGTGGTTCCCTCCTGAACGCGCTGTAGCTGTCGTCTAGCAATGCTCCTGAGGGTGTGGCAAGCGCGGCTGTTCTCCCCAATGCCCGCGCCGAGCATACCCAACACCTGCCGGGTGCTGGTGGCTCTTCCCCAAGGAAGCCAGCATCCGGCCCTTTTGCGTCCAGGTCCATCCTCGATCACACGGACTTCTGTGTGGCGGCTGGCGAGCGGGCCAGCCGGTGGCCGATCCTCGGGCACACGGGCTGATGCCTGGCGCTCTCACACGTTGCCGGCCCTGCATGACACGCCGCCTGGGCTAGGGGCGTCTGGCACGCAGGTGCCCAGCCCTCAGGCGCCGCCGCTGAAGCCGGGCAGCAAGAGCAACTGGTCGCCGGCCTCAAGCACGCGATCTAATCCGCCGACCAGTTCTATCGTCTGGCCGTTCAGGATCAGTGCGGCGTACTCCTTCAGGCGGTCGTCGATGCGGTCGTAGACCAGTTCCCTAAATTTCGCGGAGTCGTCAGCCAGCCGCCCGAGCAGGTCACGGACGGTCATGCCATCGTCGATGGGCACCTGGTCAGTCGTGCCGCGCTCGCCCACGCCCTTGAGTTGCGTGGCGATCCACGAGTAGTACTCCAGCGATATCGTCCGTGCCTGCCCATCCACGGCCATACTTGATACCTCGCCCGAATCCCCGCTCCAGGTACTATGCGCGCCGCCCTTCGCCTCGCCATGCCATCCGGAGCGGCGAGCCAGAGCGCACCATCTACGTCATCTTGAGCGGAGCAGCCCCCTCCCATGTCATCCTGAGCGGAGCGAGCCTGCGAGCGCAGGCGAAGGATCTCACCCACACCGCCGATGGTGCCTGTGAGATCCTTCGCTCCGCTCAGGATGACATGGTGCCGGCAAGACATGGTGCTGGCAAGACATGGTGCTGGCAAGACATGGTGCCGGCTGAATGGGGAAGGATAGGCTATCAGTCGGCCACCGGGGATCCGAGACTTACCGGGCGACGGCGAGGCCGCGCTCGGCTGCCAGCCGCTCCACCACTGGGATCAACTCCTCCAGGTCAAGCTCCTTCAGGGTGGCCGGCAGCGGCAGGCCCAGTTCCGCGTCGTAGCCGATATTCTCGCGGTACGTCCGCACCATCCAGTCCCAATGCTCCATGATGTTCGCGCCCTGGGCCGGGCCGTCAACCGGGATCGAGCCGTACCGCTCAGACGGGCGCTCCTGCGCCGGGTCCAGCCCGTGCAAGAAGCTCCAGACGCGGAGTTGCGCCGAGATGCGCCGGCCGATCAGCAGGGCTTCGGCCAGGTCCAGGTTGTAGCCGCTGATGGCCGCCACCGTCTCCACGCCTCGGCTCGCGTTCGTGAAGTCGAAGCGGCAGATGCCCAACGAGTCGTCGAACTGGTGCCAGCCGTTCAGCGCCGTCATCTGCCCGACCAGTTCTGACGGGTCGAAGCGGTTCTTCGTCGGGGCCAGCCCCAGGCGCTCGGTCTGCGCGCCGCCAAACGTCACTTCGATGGTGCCGGTGCTCGACGTGCAGGTGTCGAACATCTCCACCCAGCGCCCGCGGTGGTCGTGCGAGCGTGGCGAGTGCCCCTTCTGGCTGTAGATCGCCGCTGCCGCCGCCTCGCCGCCGATGTGCTGGCTCGCGCGCATGACGCCCTCAGCCAGCCAGTCGCCGCAGCCGTCCCGCGCCGCGATCTTCTTCATCAGCGTCAGGGCCGTCTCGGGGTCGTCCCAGCGCGGTTCCAGCCCGTCAAGCTGCTCCTTCGTGAGCAGGCCGCGCTCGAAGCACTCCATCACCCAGCCCAGCAGCCAGCCAAGTTCGTTCACGTCAAAGCCCAACGAGTCACACTCGTTCGAGAGCATCGTTGCCGCGCCGGCCTCGGTCACGCCGATCTGCGAGGCCATCGACGCCATGCCCTCGTACTCGGGTTCCTCGCCCTGATAGCCGGCGTATGGACCTTCCGTCACCGTCATCAGCTTGCAGCAGCCCATCTGGCAGGCCCAACACGGGTTCGTCTTCCACTCGAAGTTGCTGCGCAGGAACTGGCCGCTGACCTTCTCGTGTTCCTCGAAGATGCTGGTCGTGTAGTTCTTGATCGGCAGCCAGCCGCCGCGCGCTGCGCCCGAGACGCCGCCGGCCGTGCCCCAGTTGAACAGCCCGCCGCCGCCAAACTCCTTCGCGTCGATGAACAGCGGCTTCACCAACTCGTTTAGTTTCGCGTTGTTGGCGACAAACGCCTTAACCTTGCCGCGCCGGCAGGTGATCGCCTTCAGCCCTTTTGCGCCCAGCACGGCACCGATGCCGTTGTGCGACGCCACGTGCCCCCGGTCGCCCACCAGCGCCGCGAACCGCACCTTCGACTCGCCGGCCGGCCCGATGCCGAACACGGACAACTGCTTATCGGTGAGGTTGTCGTCCGTGCGGATCGTGTCCTCAAGTTTCCAGACGGGCAGGCCGGCATATTTGGCGGCGTCGGATAGTTGCGCGCCACCCTCATCGATGTGCAGCCGCGTCAGGCCACTCGCCTGCCCCTGCACGATGATGCCGAGATACCCCTGGCTCCGCAGAAACGCCCCCAGGAACCCGTTCGCTTGCGTCGAGCCAGCCAGATTGTTCATCGGGCCTTTGAACACACAGGCGATGGTGCCGGTGCCTGAGACGCGCGTGTTGCCAAGCGGCCCAGAGAAGATGAACACCCGATTCTCAGGGTCGTCCCACTGGACGCTGGGCGGGACTTCCTGCATCAGATAGTGGACGCCCAGGCCAGCCCCACCAATCCATTTCCGGAGGACATCCGGCGGAACATCCTCGGCGGTGCTGGTGCCGCTTGACAGATCGACGCGCAGGACACGGGCGGTGTACGGCATCACAAGGCCCCCTTTGACTCATGAGAGTGGTGGGCGCAGCCGCCCAGTGCTGGTAGCGTATACCACCCGCCGACCAGCCCGCAGCAACGGTTCCGTGCGGCCCGCCTGACCAGGCACCGGCTGTCAGCGAGATTGTACGCGGCGGCCCCACCAGCGGCGCACGGCCACGCCCGACCAGATGAGTTCCACGACGCCGAACGGCCACGCGCCTTGCAGGAACCCGTACACCGAGGATGCGAGGCACGCCCCTGCGAACGCCAGCACGAACCCCGGCGAGCGGTCTTCGAGCGCGTAGCACAGCAGCATCGCCGTCACCGCGACCGCCCCGAACGTCGTCAGGGCGTCCACGGCGTGTTTTCCGCTTTCACCGCACCCCATATCATCGACGCCATCTGCTCCCCGCCCCATCCTATCCCATGAGAGTTGACGCCATGTCTGACGATGTCGCCCTCCGTGCGCACCTCGACGCGCTCGGGGTCGCCTACGAGTTGTTCCCCTGTGACCCAGACCTTGCCGACACGGCGGCGTTCTGCGCGGCGTACGGCTTCGCGCCGGAGGACTCCGCGAACACGATCCTGGTGATCGGGAAGGCGACCCCGCCGAAGTACGTGGCCTGCGTGGTGCTGGCGACGACCCGCCTGGATGTGAACCGCGCCGTCAAGCAGAAGCTTGGGGCGCGGGCATCGTTCGCGCCGGCCGAGTCCACGCGCGAGTTGACAGGCATGGAGATCGGCGGGGTGACGGTGTTTGGCTTGCCAGCCGACATGCCCGTCTGGGTCGATGCGCGGGTGATGGAGCGCGAGCGTGTCGTGCTCGGTGGCGGCAGCCGTTCGTGGAAGGTGCTTGCCGCGCCGGCGATCCTGCGCGCGCTGCCCGGCGTCGAGATCGTCGAAGGGCTCGCCACTACGCCGCCCCCGCCGAGTTAGCGGCGTCGATGACGGTCAGTGCGCCCTGCCACCGTCAGTCCCGAGGCATCCGCCTTGGATACCTCGGGGGCGGCTCTAACTCTTCCGGCTGCTGCGCTTGCTTTCCTCGATGCGGCGTGAGACTTGCTTAAGATCCTCAATCGTCTTCACGATCGCAGCCTTTTCAGAGGGAGAGACGACGAACTGGCCGGACCGGTCATCACGGCCGGCCTGCTTCTTCGGACTGGTCTCCTTCGGCATCGTTCCCCCCCGCTGATTCAGAGGACTCAAGCGCCTGGAGTCTCGAAAGCAAGTATGCCAATAGCTCGGCAGACTGCTCCACAACTGGCTGTGCTTCCTCTAACTGCGCCAACCGGTCCGCGCTCAGGCGCTCCGCTTCGATCTTACCTTCAATTGCGTCGCCGACGCGCTGGGTCGCTTGCTGGGCCACGCGCTCGCCACTGGCCGTACCGAAATAGTACCCGACGACCGTCCCCAGGATCGGGCCTAGCAGCGCCATGACAGTCTGCGTATGCTGGCTTGCTTCCTGCGAGCCGGAGGTGAGGGGTACCCACAACGCAGCGCCGGTGTACGCGACGATTCCGATAGCCAGAACACTCGTGACGACCTCTCGTAGCGAAGGCCAGCCGGGCCACCACGGATACTGGCGTGACACTGTCCGCTCCAACGTTTGTGCATCGCGTGCGCGAAGCCTGCTCTCCGACGGCACCGTTCCTCCATGTCTCGTGCCCTGCGTGCGATGCCTAGTCTACCATTTGAATGGCCTGACTTTCAGACTGCGCAGTCGAACAGGGTGCCCGTCAGATTTCTGCATTCGGCTTGACCAGGAGACAGCGGGGTGCTCCGCGCCGCGAAACGCCGACCCGAACCAGCCACCGGCCAGTTGCCGAGGCGATGGGCGTGACCGCGCGCCGCTCATTCATCGTGGTTT
>JBBQBU010000161.1:0-11114 GCA_038318015.1 Chloroflexota bacterium
CCTCCTGGTGGGCGTGGTGCTGGTGTATCTGCTCATCGCCGCGGTCAGTCCGGGCTACGTCTCGGATATCGGCACCAACAAGGTGTGGGGCCGACAGATCGCCCGCGAAGGCATCCAGAACATCTACCGAATCTCAACCGACTATCCACCAGTGCTCCTGTACTTCTTCGGGGCGGCCGCTGAGTTGTATGAACGTTTCGTCGACCCGTCGTTTTCTGAGAAGGCGATGTTGGCCAGTCAGGCGTACACGTTCCTAGTTAAGTTGCCCGGCATCATCTTCCATCCGGTCGTCGCCGCAACCATCTATCTGCTAGTGCGGCGGTTCGGGCCGGGCATCGCGTTCGGGGTGGCTGCGGCCTACGCTGTGAACCCGGCGGTGGCCTATGACGTGGCCCACCTCGGGCAGACGGACCCGGTGCACGCGGCGTTCTCGCTGCTGGCGGTGGGGGCGCTGGTCTACGGCCAGCCGTTGTCGGCCGGGGCGTTCGTAGCGCTGGCCGCGCTCACCAAGCCGCAGGCGTGGGTGCTGCTGCCGGTGGTCGGCTTGGGGCTGATCTTCTGGTACGGGCGGCGCGGGGCCATCCTGGGGACCATCGGCGGGGCGGTAGCGTCGGCGGTGGTGTTGCTGCCCTGGATCGTCACCAATCGGCTGCACCACGTCGAGCGGTTTCTTGAGGCGCTCGACAACAAGTCGGTGAACGCCCAGGCGCTGACGGCGCAGGCCCACAACCTGTGGTGGATTCCCCGGCTGCTGGAGTGGCGGTTCATCAGCGACTCGGAGCTGGCGCTCGGGCCGATCAGCTACCGGATGATCGCGATGACGCTGGTGCTGGCCCTGCTGGCCCTGGTTGTCCAGCGGATGCGCGGCCTGCGCCCGCGGGACCGGCTGTTCTCGTTCATCGGCCTGCTGGCGATCGGCTGGTTCGTGGTGACGGTGCGCGCCCATGAGAACCACCTGTTCATGGCGCTGCCGTTCCTGGCGGTGGCCTGGGCGTTCGACCGCCGCAGCGGTGCCCTGTTCGTGCTGGTGTCGGCGAGCCTCCTGCTCAACCTCGTGCTGCACGACCCGCTGGTGATGGCGAACTACACGGCCGGCCCTGATCCTGGGCAGGGACTACCGGCCTGGGTCATCGGCGGGCAGGTGCTCAACGTGCTGATGAACCTGCTGGCGTTCGCGGCGGCGCTGGTGATGACGCTCGGACTGGTCCGCCGCGCCGAGCCGCGCCACTACCCCGGGGACCGTTCTCGGGCGGCGGGAGTCGGGCGGTAAGTCGGGCAACGCTTGGGCGATACGCGCCCCTGGTGTTCGTGACGACGCTCGCAGCAGTGTTGCGACTGTGGCGCGTCGATCTTGCGCCGTTGCGCTACGACGATATCGATGTGCTGTACCGGGCGCGCGACGTGCTGCGCCTCGGCCCGACGCTGACCGGCCCGCTCACGTCGTGGGGCATCCCGGATCCGCCGGGGTCGGTGTACCTGCTGCTGCTCTCGGCGTTCGCGCCGTCGCCGCCGATGGCTGGCGTGGTCCTGGTCGGCCTGCTGAACGTGCTGGCCGTTACGCTGACGTACCTGCTGGCGGCGCGCTTCCACGGGCGGTGGGTGGCGTTCGTCGCGAGCCTGCTGTTCGCGGTCAATCCGTGGTCGGTCTACTTCAGCCGCCGTAGCTGGGCCGAGATCGTCCCGCTGTTCACGGTGCTGGCGCTGTGGGCCGCCTACGAGGTGGTGGTGCGGCGGCGGGCACGCTGGGCGGTCCTCTTCTTCGTGGCGCTGGCGGTACAGGTGCAGATCCGCATCCTGTCGCTGATCTTTGGGCCGGCTGCCTTGCTGACGGTGGTGTGCTGGCCGCGCCGCTGGGGCGTCCGCTGGCCGGCGCTCGGCATCCTGTTCGGCGCGTTGCTGACGCTGCCGTACCTGTCGTGGGTGGCGGCGCACTGGCCGGAGTTGTCGGCGCGGCTGGCGGACGGCAATCGCGGGGTGGCGCTGACGGCGCAACAGGGTGCGCTCAATCTGGTGCTCTGGATCGCGTCAGGGTACGGCATGTTCCCGCCCTCCAGCGACGTGGCGAGTTGGCTCGCGCCGCTGGGGCTAGCAGGCACGGTCGCGCTCGGGCTGGCGGCGGTGCTGCTGGTGGCGGGCCTGGGCATGGGGCTGGTCGTTGGTGTGCGTGGGGCGGTGCGGCGGCGGGCGGGCTGGGAGTGCGCGTTACTGCCGGCGCTCTGGCTGGTGCTGCCGTTTGCGGCGCTCGTCGGGCAGTCGTCGTCCATCTACCTGCACTATCTGGTGGCGCTGTTCCCGGCCGTCTTCCTGGTGATGGCGTTGCCGCTGGGCTGGTTGCTGGCGCGGCCCCGGCTGCCGCTGGCGGCGCTGGGCGCGGTGCTGGTGGGCGGGCTGGTCGTCTATCAGTTGACGGTGTCGGTGGTGCTGTACCGGGTGATGGCGGCGTACGAGATCGACGAGCCGCCGACCGAGCCGGCCTCGTTGCGGGCGGCGGCGGTGGCGCTCCCGCGTGAAGCGTCGGACGTGCTGGGCACCGGCGAGCGGTACGGCATCGAGCCGCCGATTCGGTACTGGCAGGCATTGGCCGACCGGGCCGTCACGGCGGCACAGGCGACGAACGCCGACGAGGTGCTGATCCTGGCGGGCGAGACAAACCCGCTGACGGCCGAGGTGCCGGCGATCCTCGACTTCTTGCTGCGTCCGCACATCGCACCGCGCTTCCTGCCGGCCGACACGCTGTTGTTCCGGATGCTCCACGCCGCCGTGGTCATCGAGCTACCGGACCTTGACCCCATCGAGTCGATGGAGCGGTTCGGCGAGCGGGCCGGCAGCGTGCCCGCGCCGAGCCGCAACAATCGCGAGGCGCTGACCCGCGCGCGCATCACCACAATTCCGGAGCGCGGGCCGCAAGGGTGGCAGGCGCTGGCCCCGACGCGGCTGGCGGCGCGCTTCGAGGGCAACGTGCAACTCATGGGCTACCGCGTCGAGCGGCAGGTGCGGGCGGGCGACGACCTGCCGGTGACGGCGCTCTGGTGGCTTGCGACGGCATCCGCACAGCAGCCGCTCGTGACCCTGCGGCTGGTGGGGGCGAACGGGGTGGCCGCAACCTCGGATCGCGAGCCTCAGGCGCTGCCGGCGACCGGCGAGGGTGACTGGGTGGTGGTCCGGCGGGATGTGTTCGCCGTGCCGGAGCGGCTCGCGCCCGGCCAATACACGCTGGAGGCGGTGCTGACCGCCGCCGACGGGCGTCCGCTGCGGGCACTCGAACCGGCCGGCGTGGGCGTACCGCTGACGACGATCCGTGTCACCGCCCGCTGACGGACCGGTCGGCAGGGAGCGGGGCACTCCCCTTCGCACCGCTCCGTGCTGTGCGGTGTGTCAGGCCGGGGCGGCTGACCGCCGAACAATCTCGGCAGCAAGGTCCAGCCGCCGGTTGCCGGAGTCGCGCGTCTCCCACTCCTCGCGCGGCAGCAGCCAGAAGATCTCTAGCTCGTTGCCGTCGGGGTCGTGCACGTACAGGCTGAAGCTTGCGCCGTGGTCCGTCTCGCCAACCAGGGCGTCCGCGTTGATGAGCGCCTCGCGCGCCCGCGCTAGGTCTTCGATGGTCGCCACCTCGAAGGCCGCGTGGTACATACCGACCTGCTTGCCCGTCGTCGGGCCGGGTGCGTCTGCCCCGATGCTAAACAGGGCCAGGTCGTGGTGGTTGTCACTGCCGCTGGCGCGCAGGAACACGCCCCGGTCAGTCGGCTCCTTGATGGGCTGGAAGCCCAGCACGCCCTGGTAGAACGCTAGTGACGTGCGCGCGTCGCGGACCCACAGGACGATATGGTTCAACCGCGTGATGGTGACATTCGCCGTCATCAGAACCCCCAGGTGGGCAGGTGGGCACGACCGTGTGCCCCCACACGCCACGGTAACGGTACGTCTGGCCCCGGCATTCCAGGTGCCTGCCGGCGGGTCAGTGTCCGAGCAGGCCTAGGATGATGCCCGGCACGTCGCGCATGTCCAACTCGTTAGAAGACGGGCGCGCGGCACCGGCGTCAGCCACGATCAGGGCCGGGCGGGCAGACTCCATGTCGTGCGGCCGGCCGTGCGAGCCGCGCACCAGCTCCGGCCGGATCGGAATCGACTTCGTGGCCGGGTCGAAGAACAGCTCGACGGGGTCGTAGGCCGGCTTGCGGTGGATGTCGATCTGGCGGGCGTAGGGCGGCGCGACGGCATCGTCAAGCCACCAGTAGTAGGCGAACCAGGCGTCGGCCTCCGCAATGACCACGAGGTCGCCGCTGGACGGATGGTCGATCTCGTAGGCGGCCTGCTCGGCGCGGTCTAGCACCTTCTCAACACCGTCGATGCCCTCAAGGGCGGCGCGCACGGCTGCCTCCTGGCCCGGCTGCACGTAGACGTGGGCGATCTGGTGATCCACCATCGCGAATGCCGTGCTCAGTTCCACGTCGAGGTACTCATGCCCGCCGATCTCGCGGACCGACAGCAGCCCGTGCTGCCGGAGTTCGCGGTTCAGCATCACCGGCCGGCTCACGTTCGTCATCGCGTACTCGTTGACCAGCACGATGGCCGTGTCGTCACGCAGGCCCAGCCGCTCGACGCCCGCCACGATCTCCCCGACAATCGTGTCCATCGTCGCAAGGTCCGCCTTGAACTGCGGGCTGTCCGCGCCGAACCGCTGGGTGTTGTAGTCCAGGTGCGGCAGGTAGACAAAGGTCAGGGTCGGGCGGTGTTGCTCCAGCGTATCGAGCGCCGCTTTTGCGATCCACTCGCTGGATTTTGCCCCAGCAATCGGCCCCCAGTACCACGGCAGTTGGAAGCCGCCGTGCTTCTCCGCAAGCTGCTCGTAGAAGCCGACTGGCTTCGAGTAGCACCAGGGCACCAGTCCCTCGTCAAGGTGGATCGGGGCCGGCGTCACCACCACATCCGCCGATGCGAACATGGTGTTTTGGAAGAAGAGCAGCGCCGACGTGGCCGCCGGGTCGCGCTCGCGCAGGGTCTCCCAGATCTTCGGCTGCTTGACCATGCTGGTCGGCTGGTCCCAGAAGCGGATGGCGTAGCGGTCGCGCTCGAACATGCCGTTGCAGACCACGCCATGCTCACGCGGCGAGGTGCCGGTGGTCAGCGTCGCGTGGGCGGTGCAGGTGACGGCCGGGAACGGCGGGCGCAGCGAGACGGCGTAGCCACGGTCGGCCAGCGCGTTCAGGTTGGGCGTGGCCGCACGATCCAACAAATGATCGCGGGTCAGGCAGACGAGATCGAGCACCAGGACGTGCTTGGGCATCAGCAGGCTCCTTGCGTGGGCGACGAAATGGCGACGGCGGAAGAGCCCGGCGTGGCCGGTATTCGCCCCGTGCCAGCACAGCGCGGCTAGGTGACGGCGTACAGTTTGGCAGCGTACAGCGCCGGGAACAGCAGCAGCGCGATGCCGATGCCGAATCCGATCCCGCCCGTGCCGGCCGCCATCGCCGCATCGAGCAGGATCAGCGACAGCACGCAGGTCTTGATGGCGATGCGGATGTTCGGGGCGGTGGGGGCGGCGACCACGCGGCCGATCCGGCTCAGGACGACCAGCGCGAACGCCGCCAGAAACGGCCACATATACAGCGGCTCGACCAGGCGGTCTGACAGCCCGAGCCAGGCCACGCCAGCGATCACGACGACGACTGCGCCGAAGACCGCGCTGGAGACGGTCCGGTTGCCTCCCCAGACCTCACCGGTCGCCAGCAGCGTGACCGCCGAGATGTAGAGCATCACCAGCGCGGCGGCCGGCAGCGCGAACCAGAGCCAGCTTTCTAGCGGGGCGTTCGCGACGCCGCTGGCCCCAAGCAGCACGTTCAGGAAGCGGCACGCGCCCATGTTGACGCTGCCCACGTACTCGATGCGCTTGCCCTTCGCGTCGTACAAGACGATGCAGCCGGCCAGCAGCGCCGCGACGATGAGGCTCGGGACGCCGACACCGACCGCGAAGACGCAGCCCAGCCCCAGCAGCCGCACGCCCAGTTTCAGGGCGTCGCGCTCGTGGATACGGCCGCTCGGGATCGGCCGTTCGGGGCGCTCCACCGCATCAATGTCGCGGTCAAAGTAGTCGTTCAGCACCACCCCACCGGCGTACAGGCAGACGCTGGCGATCATCAAAACGATGAGGTCGCGCCAGGAGATGTTCGCGCCGCGCGAGACGATCAGGTAGCCCACCATGATGTCGCCAACGGCGGTGAACAAGTTCGGCAGGCGGATCAGCTCCAGGTAGGTGCGGGTGCGCGACGACTGCACGCGCATCAGGCCGCGCCCCCGAGGGCAAATGCTTCGGAGTTGACAGGTCTGTGCCGCCTGGACGTATCCAGCCACGGTGCTACCATCTGTCGGCGGCGTCGATGCGTCGGCCACGGGGAGCGGGGACACGCGCACCTGGGCCGTCGCCCGAAAGCGCGACCGAGGGAGTGTCCAGTGTCAAGCCCGAATGTGCTCATCATCATGACCGACCAGCAACAGGCGACATCGCTGGGATTGTACGGCAACGTCGATGTTCGCACGCCGGCCCTCGAACGGCTGGCGGCGAACGGCATCCTCTATCGGCAGGCGTACACCGCACACCCGCTCTGTGTGCCGTCGCGCGCGGCCTTCTGGACGGGCCGGTGGCCGCACAGCACGGGCGTCCGCACCAACGAGATCCCACTGCCCACGTCAGAAATCGACTGGGCGACCTTGCTGCTGGATCGCGGCTACTCGGCTGCCCTCTTCGGCAAGAACCACGTCTTTCGGGGTGAGCAACTGGAGCGGTTCGCGGCCGTCTGGGAGGCCGGGCACGGCGGGCCGGTGGCGCGGGGCGGCACCCGGGTGCGCTCGACGCCGCTGCCGAAGAACGCGATGCCGCAGGGCTGGGCCAGCGGCACCCACGCGCCGCGCTACGCCACGGCCACGCTCGACAACACGCCTGACGACTCGACGACGGCCCTGCTGGCCGGCCAGTGCATCGACTTCCTGACGGCGCGCGCGGACGATCAGCGGCCATTCCTGGCGTGGCTCTCGATCCCGGACCCGCACGAGCCGTATCAGGCGGCCGAGCCGTATGCGTCGATGTTTGACCCGGACGGCATCACCATGCCGCCGTGGCGCGACGACGAGTTTGCCGACAAGCCGGAGCGACAACAGGTTTTCCACGAATTGTTCGGGTTCGCCGATCTGCCAGACCGCCGCTTCCGCGAGGTCCGCGCGATGTACTACGGCATGATCCGGCAGGTTGATGACTACCTCGGGCGGGTGCTGGACGTGCTGGAGGCACGCGGCCTTGCTGAGAACACCATTGTCGTGTTCACGTCGGATCACGGCGACTACGCCGGCGAGCACCGGCTCCTCGGCAAGTCCAACGCCTTCTACGACTGCCTGACGCGCGTCCCGCTGATCCTGTCGTGGCCGGGGCACCTGCCGGCCGGCGAGCAGCGCGACGAACTGGTGAGCCTGGCGGACGTGATGCCGACGATGCTCGGGCTGTTGGGCATTGAGGTGCCGGCGGCCGTCCAGGGGCAGGCGATGCCCGGCACGCTGCCCCATGCACCGGAGGCTCGGCGGGCGGTCTTCTGCGAGTACGGCGCGGGCGGCCCGTCCGTCACGCTTGAGCACGTCCGGGCGTTGCCACCGGAGGCGCGCTCGGGGGCCGGCTGGCCGCTGCTCCGCGAGCGCGAGGCCCACGGCCACGGCAAGATGGTCCGCACGCACCGCTGGAAGTACGTCCACGACGTGACCGGCGAGGTAGACGAGTTGTACGACCTGGAAGCGGACCCCTGGGAGCTTCAGAATCTCGCCACGCTGCCCGACCATGCCGCCGTGGTTGCCGAGATGCAGCGCATCCTGGTTGACTGGCTGCTGGAGACGGAGGACGCGCAGCCCGTCCCGCTCTACTTCTGACCCTGGCGCGGGTGGGTGGACCGGCCGCCCGCTCCGCGCGTGTCCCGCTCCACCTCTGACCACGACACCTGATCGGCAGCATCGCCGACATCGCCTGGCCGTGGACTGCGCGACCCCCACCATGCCATCCATATCGTGCGTTGCCGGCGGCGCGCCGCCCGACCATGTCATCCTGGGCAGCAAGCTTGCGAGCGTCGCCGAGGGATCTCCCACAGCAGGCGTCAGGTCCGGGAGATCCTTGGCTGCGCTTACAGTGACATAGTGTCTTTACCGTCAGGTTTAGGTTAGTACATGGTTCTGACATAACGAACCGGCGCCATACCGTGAACGATGTCATTCCTGCTCTCTGGCGGTCCCCGCCTACTTTTGCTCAGGACGATGTGGGTGTGTCGGGCGTATCTCTTAGTCCGCAGATCCGGCTGACAGGCATGCGGCCGACACGTTGCCTGCGATGACATCAGCAGGCCGGTCGATCATTCCTCCGCTCCTGCTTAGGGCCTGCAATGGAATAACCGTTACACCCGGAGGTAGTCTGACTCCTTATGAAAGCGCCCTCTGATGAGACGGTTATCTCCTGACGAGTCCTTACGAAAGCAGTTGGTGGGGGTGAGGGCCTCTCGCGTTCAGGCGGGGGCCACACGGTCGGAGATCAGCAGCAGCACCGCGCCAGCGACCGCACGATGGCCCCGCCGATGTCGCTGCTGCCGCCCGTGACGAGGGCAGGCCGCCGGATACGATCTTGCCGAGCACCGTCAGGTCCGGTGTGACGCCAATCAAGCCCTGGTAGCCGCCGGGGCTGTACCGAAAGCCGGTAATCACTTCGTCGTAGATCAGCGGCACGTCGTACTTACTCGTTAGCGCGAGCGCGAGTAGTGCCCCGTCAAGTGTGTAAATAGGGTTTGGTCAAGTACGTGCGGCGCTACGTCTGACACATGATCTGCCATCCCGACCGATGTCGTCACGCTGCGCGCAACGACATGTGTGGAAGCGATCGCGTGCGAGCGCAACCGAGGGATTTCAAGTTCCTGTGTGCGGGTGCGTGAGATCCCTCCGCTCCGCTCGCAGGCTCGCTGCGGTCGGGATGACAAGACGGGGAGGAACGCAGGGCGAGGAGGCGAGGGGGCGGGCGTCAGGCGGCGGCCGGCAGCCACCGCGCCAACATGCGGCTCAGGTCGTCGGTGCGGCACGGCTTCGGCAGGAAGTCGTCCATGCCGGCCGCGAGGCAACGCCGGCGGTCTTCCTCGGCCACGCTGGCCGTCAGAGCGATGATCGGCACGGGGGCGCGCCGGCCGCGTGGCTCGCTCCCCTCCCAGCGCCGAATCTCCTCGGTCGCCATGTACCCGTCCATCTCCGGCATGTAGCAGTCCATCAAGATCATGTCGTAGGCGGCGCTGGTGGCGGCTTCCACGGCCTCCCGCCCGTCCGCGACGCTATCGACGGTGCAGCCCAGGCGCTCCAGCATCTTCGTAGCGACCCGCCGGTTGATGGTGGCATCGTCCGCCAGCAGCACGCGCCGCCCTGCGAACCCGCCGAACGGCACGGCCTCGGCCGGCCGTTCGGCGGGGGCGGCCGCCCCCGGGGCCAGGACGGCGGTGAACCAGAACGTGCTGCCCTGCCCGACGGTGCTATCGACACCAATGGCCCCGCCCATCAGTTCGGCCAGTTGCTTGGAGATCGACAGCCCCAGGCCCGTCCCGCCGAACCGGCGCGTGGTTGATGCGTCCGCCTGCGAGAACGGCTTGAACAGCCGCTCCAGAACCTCCGGCGCGATGCCGACACCGGTATCGTTGACCTCGAAGCGCAGGCACCAGTTCACGTCATCGTGCGACGCCACTGCGACGCGGACCGCCACCACGCCCTGAGACGTGAACTTGAGGGCGTTGCCAACGAGGTTCAGCAGGATCTGCCGCAGGCGCGTCGGGTCGCCCTGCAAGGTCAGCGGCACCGCTGGGGCCACCGTCGTCGTGAGAGCCACGCCAACCTCGTCGGCTCGCTTCGTCAGCAACCGCGCAACATCGTCCACGATGCGCCGCACGTCGCACGGTGCAGACTCCAGTTCCAACTGGCCGGCTTCCACCTTCGAGAAGTCCAGGATGTCGTCAATGATGCGGAGCAGCGCGTCGCCGCTGACCTGGATGGTCCGCACGTAGTCGGCTTGCTCCTCGGTCAGCGACGTGCCGAGCAGTACGTCGGTCATTCCCACGACACCGTTCATCGGTGTGCGGATCTCGTGGGACATGGTGGCGACGAACGCCGACTTCGACATGCTGGCGACCTCGGCGGCCACGGCCAGTTCGTTCGCCCGCAAGACCGCCTCCTCCATGGCTCCGTTGCTCTCGCGCAACTCCTGTTCGATGCGGTCCCGCTCGGCAGTCCGCAGCGTGAGGTTGTCGCGGAGCCGGCCGAAGACCATGCTCAGGCCGGCCAGTTCCGTCGTGTGGCTCAGGGGCAGCGGCGCGTTGGCATCGCCGTCAGCGAGGCGGTCCAGCGCGGCGGCCAGCACCCCGAGCGGCGCGGCAAGACGCTGCGAGATGATAAAGCCCGTACCGATGGACAGGACGACCGCAATGACCAGGAGCAGGAACGCCTGATCTCGCCCGTGCAGTTCGCCAGCCAGGGCCATGTGGCGGAGCTGCTCGATGACGATGCTCCAGGGCAGACCAGGGACGCGCGCAAAGGCGACAATCTGGTCGCCGCTTGGGCTCGGGTACACCAGGCTGCCCGCGCCGTTGCTGGCTGCCCGGAGGTGCGCCATCACGGCCGGTGGTGCCATCGCGCTGCTGTTGTCTATGGCGCGGCGGTCCGACCAGGCGATCACCCGCCCTTCATCGTCAACCAGATACGTGAGGTGCCCGACGAATATTCGGCTCTGCGGGTTGCCGACGAACTCCAGCAGCCCGGGCGTCTCCACGAATCCGGGGGTGGCCGCCCCGCCGTTCTGGGCGGCGTTGCCGATCTTCTGGGCCAGGGTCGCGGCAAGTGTCTCGCGGCCGGCCAGCAGTCTGACGACGGCAAGTGACTCGGCGTGATCCGTCATGAGCGCGACCGCGAGGACCAACGGCAGGGCCGCGGCCCCCGCGACGGTCAGGATCAGCCGGATCCGCAGCGAATGGGCGTCCACCCGCACCAGCCTGTCGTGGAGTGCTGGCAGCAGCGCCAGGAACAGACCCTCCCTCCGTACTGGGCGACGCCGGTCCAGGCACTTATCT
>JBBQBU010000162.1:0-11100 GCA_038318015.1 Chloroflexota bacterium
TGGTGTTTTGGGTTCAGCACCACCCCCACACTCTCTCCCCGCCCGCCAGGCCCCCCCCGCTTCTCTGGTTGCTCACGTCGTGGCGCGGCATCGCTGAGTACGGCCTACTCGTTCCAGGTGCGCTTTCGCAGGAACGTGCCAAGCTCTTTGGAGACATAGGCCAACTGACGGGCGGCCAGCCGCAGTTGGATCGGCGCGTCCGGCTCCTCGTCGGCGGCGCGGCCCAGGTCCCCGTCCTGCAGGCAGCGTGCCAAACGGTCGATCTCGTCCATGAACGACGAGACCGTCTTGATCTTGAAGACGCGATGGCCGTCTGCCGAACGCGGCCCGGCCGGGGCGTGCGGGCCGTCGTCGTCCGGCTCCGAGTCAGCCGAGCCGACCCAGAGATCGGAGTCGTCTTCGCTCTCGTCCTTCGCCTTCGGGCTGCGCGGTAGCTTGGCGGGCGCAGCCTGGGCCGGCTTGATTGAAACGACAGCGTCTGGCACCTGATCGCGCTCACCCATCTCGATGGCTTCGGCGATGCTGAGGCCGGGCTGATTGGACGCAGCGCGACAGGCGCGACTCAGGGCAGCCGCCGACAGTCCGCGCTCAACGGCCAGTTCGGCCAACTCGGTCTGGTTGACGGGATCGGCCACGACGCTCAGGTGCTGCGCCTGGGTGACAGTCAGACTACCGTCGGTGATCAGGTCACGGACGCCAGGTGCGAGTTCACGCAGTCCGAGATACCGCCGCACGGTTGGCGTCGTGAAGCCAACCGTGCGCCCGATTTCGTCGTCAAGCTGCCTGTCTGACCAGTCCGGGTACTGCCGCGTCAGGTTGCGGCGCAGGCGAGCGAAGCCCTCGGCCTTGTCCATGTCGTTCAGGTCGCGGCGCTGGAGGTTCTCCAGCATCTGGTGGATCAGGCGATCCTCGGGCGACGCATCGACCACTACGCACGGCACTTCGGGCAGCCCGACCTGGATGGCTGCCGCTCGACGCCGGTTGCCGTAGACGACGCGGAAGCCGCCGCTCTCGCGGGACACGCCGAGCGGTTGCAAGACGCCGTGCTGGCGAATGCTATCGGCAAGACCATCAAGGTCGTCCGTCGTATCGCGCCGCACGTTATCAGGATCCGGCTGGATGGCGCGCGGATCGACCAGAACTAGCGACATCATGTCGCCCCTCTCACTCGCGGGAGATTGAACAGGTGTTCGAGCACCTGCGGCGATTGTACCGGCGAACCGCCCCCAAACGGTCGGTTCCCCGCTCACGATGCCGTCTCAACCGAGTAGCGAGAGGTGAAAATATGCGCCCCCGCTCCCACACGTGGGAGCGGGGGCTGGCGGGTGAGGGCCGACGTAACTGGCGTTAGTCGAGCAGGGATTCCTCAATGGAGCCGTCACCCTTGGCGTCCTGGCGTGTCGCAATGCCGAACGACTCGGCGAAACGCCGGTACGCCTCCAGCGGCTCACCGTACTTGCGGTGCCCGGCCGCGTGTGCCGCCGCGCCCATCAGCAACCGACCGCGCGCAGCGTGAGAGTTGCGGCCGAAGTCTTCTAGCTGCACCAGGCTGATTTCCTGGTTGTGCGGGTCATTGCCGAGTTTGCTGCAGCCGAGCGCAATTGACTGCACCAATGGCTGCGTGTCGTAGCCGCTCTTGAGGTACGCCTGCGTCAGCCCAACCGCGTCGTCCGGCCGCAACCCGACGATGGCCTCGTCCACCTTCTCCAGCAGTTGCCCTTGAGACCAGCCGCTTGCGCCGCGCGGCGCGCTGATCTTGCGGGGGCCGTTGCCGGGGAATGCGTGCTGTCCCTGGTACACTTCATTGACGAACGAGCCGGCCACGAACAGCAGCTTGGCCTGATGCGGGTGGTCAAAGTTGTCATAGAACCAGCGGACCGTATTGACGTACTCGTAGGCATGCATCGGCATGTTGTAGGCGGCCGGCGAGCCGCATTCGAGAATCGTCTCGGTGGCAGCCAACTGGATCGCGTCGATGATCGACTTGATCGACTTGCCGGCCTGGAGCAGTCCGCCGATGTGCCGCACAACGGACGCTTCGTTGCCCTGGCAGACCGCATCAACCGTCTGCTTGACTTCTGCCCGCGAGAGGGTCTTCTTGTTCGCGTGCCGCATCTCGATGTCCTGGCCTTGCAGCACCACGCGCGCGTAGGTGCAGGCCATTTCATACATCGAGTACCAGTGCGGGCCGACACCGAGATCCAGCACACCGGCATAGAGGACGTCGTGCGCGTTCTCCCAGCCGACCGTCTCGGCCAGCTCAATGGTGGCGCGGGCGCGGTACGAACGATGCCCCGTGGTGAACGACAGGCGGAACAGCGTCCGGTCCTGCACGTCGATCAGGCCGGCAAACATGAGTTGCGCCAACACCTGCGGCCGGTCGGCCGGATTCGCCAGCAGCCCCAGGAAGGCGCGGTAGGCTTCTTCAACTTGACAGCGCATCACCAGCGTCAGCCAGTGATCGAGGCGCTCTTGCAGCGGCGCGTCAGACGCGATTGGTGCGCCGTCCGTCCAGTGAGCCGTCGGCGCGGCCGGCGAGCCGGAGAACTCCATGTTGTAGATGCGGTTGTAGTGGCCGGGTGCCTTGCCGAGTAGCTGGTTCCACGGATCAAGGCCGGTGGGGATGTACCAGATGGTCTGCGCCATGGGCAGAAACGCCGTCTCGTCTGGCACCAGCTTCTTGAGCTGCAACGCCGCACGCATGCTGAGCAGGCAGTGGTCGTTGTTCACGAAGCGCACGTCGCCGCTGTCGAGGCGCTGGTGAAACGGCATGTGCGTGTACGGCGCGTGAATGCGGACCGTCTCGCGCACCAACTCGTCGACGGGCCGGCCAGCCTTGACGAGATCATAGAAGACCTGGCTGGCACCAATCTGGTCCCGTGCGAGAATCCGCTCTTCCAACCGCGCGTAGGCGCTGTCTCGCTCGAGCTGCGCTGGCGCGGTCATCGTCACCGCCATGGTGCTTCACCTCCAAGACATACGGGGCCATCACGTGGCAAACATCGCCATCAACATCGTGCGAACTGACGCACGAGTTGGCATTATGCACCTAAAGCGTTTAGGTTGCATCCCCGGACGAGATTGTACGGTGCCAGCGCTGGTTCTGTGGGTGCCAAACTGGCGCACGAATCCCGTCAGAGGATCAGTGCGCCAGCCCGGCTCTGGGCGGTCACTCAGCTCTTGAAATAGTAGGTTTCCGGCCGTGCCTGCGCTGGCGACAGCGTAGATGACCCGTTGAAGATGCGGCCCGGCTGATTGCCCATCGTGTTCTTGACGACCCGCACGCCCATCACGCCCGGCGACTGGCCGACCGTCCCAATCGCCCAGACCTCTTCAAGCGCGATCTTCCAGACCCGCTTCCCGATCTCGAAGTGCTCCTTTTCTGGGGCGCTGAAGGCATCACGGTACAGTGTCATCGCCTCCTTGATGCGGGCGGGCGGCTCCTTGCCCTGTGCGCCGCCGCTGGCGTACCACGCGCCAAACGTTGGACCAAGCTGGCTAGTCGGGTCGAACGGGAACAGGCTCGTCATCGAGTGGGAGAACATGTTCTCCGTGCCCCAGTGCACATCGACTCCGATGGGCGCTTCGTTTGCACCCCGCCGTTTGAGCGCGAGGTTCCGTTCAAGCTCCTTCACGTCGGCCTGGACGCCGATGCGCTTCCACTGCTCGCGCACCATCTCGCAGACGGCGGTAAATGGCACGAAGCCGAGGTAGGTGTCAATCTGGAGCCGGAGGCGACCCTTTCCGTCTGTGCGGAGGCGGTACCCTTCGCTGTCCTTCTTGTCCAGGCCGATCCCGTCCAGCATCTGGTTCGCCTTCGCGGGGTCGTTCGTTGACCAGAGGGTCCGGTACTCGAGGCCGGGGCTGTAGGGCGACGCTTCCGTCGGGGCGTGCGAGCCGGCCACCCCGAGGCCCAGCCAGAACGCCTCGTTCAGTTGCTCGCGGTCGATGCCGAGCGACAGGGCGCGGCGGAAGTCGGCGTTGGTGAGCCACTTTGCGATCTCGGCGTCGGCGTCGAATGACTGATTCAGCATCAGCAGCACGTCTGAGCCTAATCCACCGGGATCGAGCTTGACGGAGTAGTTCCCCTTCTGCTGGTTCTCCAAAAAGACGGGTATCTTCTCCATACTCAGGTGCCGTTCCTGGTTGTCGTACTCGCCGGCGATGGCCCGCAAGTTGATGACTTCCAGGTTCTCGCCCAGGCTCAGCAGGATCTTATCGATATACGGTAGCTGGTTGCCGTCCGTATCGACCCAGATGCTATACGGGTTGCGTTCCAGGGTCCAGGTCGGCGTGTTGTTCGGCGTGGTGGTCTTCCAGGCTGTGACCACTGGCAGATCCGGACTGAGCGCCCACGCACTCCTGATCTTGAAGAGGTTGACCCAGTTGTCAACGCCGGAGTCCTTGACGCGCTGGTCAAGCTGGGCCTGCTCGGTGTACTTCGGGTGGAACTGCGACAGGAAGTGCTTCGGCGCAAACCCGCCGCGTGCATTCAGCCCTTCGTGCGCCTGCCCACCGAGCGGCGACACGCCAGCGATCACGACGGGGAAGGCGAAGTACGGATCGCGGAACTTGAACGCGACCGTCGTGTCGTCAATCTTCTCAACCGTGCCGGGGCCGCTCTTGGTGAACATCTGCGGGGCCGGCGTCGGCGTCAGTTCCTTGTTCTGGTACATGTCCTCGTACCAGAACATCACGTCGTCGGCAGTGAACGGCTTGCCGTCAGACCACTTCATGCCTTTCCGCAGCTTGAACGTCGTGGTTTTGCCGTCCGCGCTGACCTCCCAGGCTGAGACGATGTTCGGGACTAGCTTCGTGCCGGTGTGATCCCAACCAATGAAGCGATCAGTGCCGCCGACGCGGACGCCGGCCGACCAGTCAGCCGGGCCGGTGAAGCCGCGCCGCCAGATGCCGCCGTATCTCCCGATCTCGTGTACCGGCTTGATGACGAGCAGGTCTTGCGGCAGCCGTTGGTCAACGGGCGGCAGCTTCCCCGCCTTCACCTGCTCGGCCAGCAGCGGTGATTCCTTGAATGCCTTTGGCCAGCGCGCCGCATCGACGACGACCTCCGGGCCTTCGAGGATGCCGATCAGATGCTTGCCGATCTTGTCGTCTGGCTTCGCGGCGGCGGCCGGCTTTGGCGCAGCAGCGGCGGCCGGTGGTGCAGCCGCCGCTGGCTTAGCTGGGACAGCCGGGGCGGCGGCTGGCGCGGCTGTGGGGGCGGCGGCAGCCGGCTGCACAGGTGCCGTTGTTGGTGCCGGTGCCGCCGGCTTGGCTGGCTCAGCGGGTTTGGCGGCCGGTGTCTGCGGGGCGCACGCCGCCAGCAGGCTCACGCCGAAAGCGCCGAGGCTGGCGCGCAAGAAGGTTCGTCGGGTCAGACCATGAATCCACGTCATGCGGTGTTCCTCCAGAAGCGCGGCAGCGTCGCCGCTCGGAACCGGTCTGGCGCGGCAGGCAGGCGACGCACATGGTCGGCAGCCTGGGTACGGGCGCGATTTGCGGACACATCTCGTCACACGTCACACGTCACACAGTCGTGCGACTGCGGCAGTCTCTCCCCCTCTCGTTCCCTCGTCGCGCCTTGGAAAGCACGAAGTGCTGTCTGTTCGCGCCGACACGCAAACCTCACGCGCAAGACTGAGTGTCTCACAGTTCGTAAAGGCGGTCAACGGCTAGGCGAGCGGCAATGAACCCTTCACATGGAGGCATGCTTTGACAACTGACGCGCACCAGGAGTTCGGTGCGGCCGGGATCGGACTCGACGTCTGCCGCGAGGCGAGGATAGGACGCATTCTATGGTGGACTAAACTAAGCTAAACTAACACGAGAAAACTAGCACCAGGATTGGACAATGGATGTGGTGAACATGCACGAGGCCAAAACCCAGCTTTCTCGGTTGGTCGAGCGAGCAGCAGCCGGCGAAGAGATCATCATTGCGCGAGCAGGGAAACCGGTCGCCCGGCTAGTCGCCTTCAACTCCAGGCTCAAGCCTCGGGAGTTCGGGCGCATGGCAGGGCGCATCCATATCGCTGACGACTTCGATGCGCCCCTGCCCGACGACGTCCTGAGAGCCTTCGACGGGGAACCGGACAGCGACCAGGCATGAGGTTCCTGCTTGATACGCACGTTCTTCTCTGGCTGCTGGCGGGCAGCGTAAGACTTCCGGAGGACATTCGGGACCGACTGGCTGACCCCCGCCACGCTCTCTTTGTCAGTGCAGCCAGCGGCTGGGAAATCGCCATCAAACTGCGCCTTGGCAAGCTCAACATCACGCCAGCAGTCCATCAGTGGCTTCCGGACGAACTAGACGCGGCGGGAATTTTGGAACTTCCAGTCACCCTTGCACATACGTTGGCGGTGGAACAATTGCCGCGCCATCATGGCGACCCATTTGATCGGCTACTGATTGCCCAGGCCAACATCGAACAGCTCATGCTTGTGTCCGCTGATCAAGTCTTTGGCCACGACGAAGTCCGGCTGCTTCGCATCTGAATAGTCGCTGAGACTGCCGTCCAGTCCTCAGGTGACATCAACGGCAGGTGTATGGCTGGTATCCTGTCGCCGCGCGATCGTGCCCCGCATTGAGGCGGCCTCGGCAGGCTCGCTTTCGGCTTGATTGATGAACACAGCCCGCAGGGGAAAACGTTCCCGCGCAGCCCGCACAGGAGGACAAGATGGCAACTGGCAAGGCAACTCCATTTAAGATGGTCTTTCTCCCCCCGCAGCGCGAGGCGACCCGCACCTGGGCCGAGGCTATCGCGAAGGCGGTCCCCGACGCGACCATCGTCGTGGCCGAATCCGATGAGGAAGCGCGCCGGGAGATGCCAGACGCGGACGCTGCATTCGGCAACCTGACCCCTGATCTGCTCGGTCTGACCCAGAAGTTCCGCTGGCTCGCAGCCCCGGCCATTGCGCCACCGGCCGGCTACTACTACCCTGAACTGGTCGATCATGCGTGCCAGGCCACCAACTTTCGGGGCATCTTCAACGAGCACATCGCCGCGCACATCCTGGCCTTCACGTTGGCGCTGGCACGCGGCCTCCACTACTACATCCCCCGCCAACTTCGGCACGAGTACAAGCCCGAGCGACTCGACTCCGGCACCGTCTACCTGCCCGAGTCCACCGCGCTGATCCTCGGCGTCGGCGGCATCGGCGCGGAGGCCGCCAGGTACCTCTCGCAGTTGGGCGTGAAGGTCATCGGCGTGGACGCCCGCCGCGACGATGTGCCCGAGGGCGTGTCGGCGATGCACAAGCCCGAGGAACTCGACACCCTGTTGCCGCAAGCTGACTTTGTGATCCTGACCATCCCGCACACGCCGGAGACGGAAGGCCTCTTCGACGCCGCGCGCTTCGCCAGGATGAAGAAGTCAGCATTCTTCATCAATATTGGGCGCGGCCTGACCACAAAGCTTGACGCACTGAATGAGGCGCTTCGGAACGGCACCATTGCCGGCGCAGCCCTGGACGTGTACGAGATTGAGCCGCTGCCGACCGACCACCCGCTGTGGGACGCCCCCAACCTGCTGATGACGCCGCACTCGGCCGGTTTCGGCCCGTACCTGAACGACCGCCGCCGCGATGTGCTGGTGGAGAACGCGAAGCGGTTCGCGGCCGGCGAGCCGCTCGTCAACGTGGTGAACAAGGCGCTCTGGTTCTAGGAATCGGCCCCTCGCACCCCGCCCACCAGGGATACGAATGCCCTCCCCACACATGAAAGGGGAGGGCATTCGCGCGCCGAGGTGTCTGGCACCTACCTCGGTCGTGTGCGGCCCGAGCCGCTCCCGTCGTGTTGCCCGACCTTCCCACTAATCTGGTCGGCAAGATCCGGCGGTATCACGCTGTCTGGATCCCGTAAGCCGGCCATCTGCGCCCGGACACCGACAAGGGCGGCGTACAGAGGCGGGCAAGTCGGGCATGCTTCCAGGTGTTGAGCAAGCGCGGACTGCTGGCCCGCTCCAAGCGCACCGTCCATGAATTCGGGTACAAGGCGGCGTGCCTCCCAACAACGCAGCGGCACGCCATGGAGCGCCGCCCGTCGCTCGGCTCCAGCAGCCAGGGCTGATACAAGCATCATGCGCCCTCTCCGCAGACGTTGCTTTGCCGCCGGAAGGCCGATCCCCATCTCCCTGGCGATCTGGGCGACGGTGATGCCTTCTACATCGTGCAATAGCAGCACGGCTCGGTAGGTGAACGGCAATCGCACCAGGGCGTCCTCGAGCTCCTGGCGCGTCTCGGCGTGTTCGATAACCATCTCGCTCGAAACCGTATAGCTGTCGTCACGCCAACGATCCTCAATATCGTTAACAAGCTCTTCGCGCGGATGACGACGCGCACGATCAATCGCAAGGTTCATCAGGATGCGGCGTAGCCACGTCGTCGGCGCAGACTCGTCACGGAACTGCCGACGCCGCTCGAACGCCCGCAGGAACGTGTCCTGCACAATGTCCTCCGCCGCCTGCGTTTCGCGTACGAGCGACAAGGCCAGGCGATACAGCGCGGGTGTGGACTGACGAACAAGGGCGTCGAAGGACTGCGCCCCGAGGCCCGTCGGCGTGGCCCGCTCGTCTGGGTCCGCTATCCGCTCGCCGGTTGGCATGCGCGATGTCACCTAGCGCTGTGCTGTCGCCCGGCTAGCGCCGTCACCATCTGCAGCGCGTGGGCACGTCGAGACACCGGGCACCACGTAGAGCGGGCAGAAGCTCACCGTCGAGGTTGCCAGCATGATAGCGGCCAGGGCGAAGCAGATGATGCTCGGGATGCTCCCTACCTGAAACACCAGGAATCCGGCTGCGATCAAGGCCGGCGCCACGACGAAGGTGCGAAGTCCGCGATCGAGGGTGCCCATATTACGTTTCATTGAGAATCTCCTCTGACGATTGATCTCGCACCCCTAGACGCACGCACGACCAAAATGGATACATCGGCGGCGTGACATGCCGGCTGTTTCGGCAACGATGGCGGCGTCGCGGCATGAAACGTGATGTGACAGCGAACACGCACACGTTCACGCGCCCCTGGGTGGTCACGGTTGAGGAAGGCCATGCATCCCACGGCCGCTGGCGCTTGTTCTCGCGCGGCAACCCCTCCGTCAGTCATCATTCAGAATACTGAAATGATCGAGTGGTGAGCCTGCGGGCTCTGCGGATGGAGTTCGTATGGCGCGCCCAGTTGTAGCAATCGTTGGCCGACCGAATGTCGGCAAGTCCACCCTCTTCAATCGACTCATTGGTGAGCGGCGCGCCGTCATGCACGAAGTTGCCGGCACCACCCGCGACCGCCTGTACGGCACCAGCGACTGGCGCGGCGTCGAAATGACCGTCGTGGACACCGGCGGCATCGGCGTCGGTACCGAGCTGCTGGTCGGCCCGGGCGACCCGTCGCGGTGGGGCAGTTTGCCGCTGCCGTACATTCTGTCGCAGGCCCAGGAGGCGATGGATGAGGCCGATGTGATCGTCTTCCTGGTCGATGCGCTGAACGGCATGAGCAGCGCCGACATGGACGTCGCCAAGCTGCTGCGGCGGTCCACCAAGCCGATCATCGTCGGCGCGAACAAGGCCGAAGGCAAGAAGGGCACCCAGAACGCCATCGAGTTGTACGAGCTCGGCCTCGGTGAGCCGATCCCGTTCTCGGCAATCCACGGTACCGGCACGGGCGAGTTGCTCGACGCCATCGTGGAGAAGCTGCCGCCGGCCCCGACCGTTGAGGAAGAGGAACCGGACCTGTCGGTTGCCATCGTCGGCCGCCCGAACGTTGGCAAATCCTCGATCTTGAATCGGCTGCTCGGGAAGGACCGGGCCATCGTCAGCCCGATCCCCGGCACCACCCGTGACGCCGTGGACACCGAGATGCGCTGGAACGGCAAGCGCGTCAACCTGATCGACACGGCTGGAATCCGGCGGCGCGGGCGCATTGAGCAGGGCGTCGAGAAGTTCAGCGTGCTGCGTGCGGTCCGCGCCATTGAACGGGCCGAAGTTGCCGTGCTGGTGCTGGACGCGCAAGACGGCGTGACCGCCCAGGACACGCACGTCGCCGGCTACATCCAGGAGGCGAAGAAGGCGCTCGTCATCGCTGTGAACAAGTGGGACGTGCTGGAGAAGGACAACAGCACCGTCACCGACTACACGACAATGATCCGGCGCGAACTGAACTTTGTGGACTGGGCACCCATCGTCTATATGTCGGCACTGACGGGCCAGCGTTCCCCCCGCCTACTCGATATGGCGTACCTGGCGCAGACTGAGCGCGACAAGCGTGTGACAACCCCGAAGCTGATCGAGATGGTGCGCGAATCGGTGCAGCGGCACCCGCGAAGCGTCGGCGGTCGGCAACTCAAGATCTACTACGCGACGCAGGCGGATGTGCGCCCACCGACATTTGTCTTCTTCGTGAACGACCCGGAGTTGATGCACTTTACCTACGAGCGGTACCTGGAGAACCAGATTCGTAAAGCGTTCGGATTCCAGGGCACGGCGATTCGGCTGGTGTTCCGGGGCCGCGAAGAGAAGTCGTAGCGTCGGTCACCAGCCTGGGTGCGGCAAGTCAGGCGAACAACGGCCGGGTCAGGTACCAAACGCCGTCGCGTTGCACCAGCGGGGCCGTCGAGTTGCTGCGCCACCGCTGGCCGGTGACGCTGGTCACATCCGCCAGTACCGTCACCCAGGCCGAGTCGGTGGCCTGGCCGGCCAACCCGTCTATCAGCGACGGCCGGCCGAGCACTAGCGTCACAATGCCGTACCGATTCCGCATTTGCAACTCGACGCGCGCTCGCTGGGCATCGCGCTCGGCCGGATCGATTGTCGCAAGCGCCGCGTCTACATCGCCGGTCTCGACCGCGAGCAGGTAGGCTCGCGCTGCATCCTCCGGGGCACGCTGACGCGACTCGACCAGCGGGCCAACGATGGCGACCAGTCCGGTCAGTGCCAGGGCGACGAGGGCGGCGTACAGATGATTCACACCAAAATTGTCAGCGAATTGTAAAAAGAGTGTCAACAGTCTTGCCTACCCGCGTACACCGGGGCAGAATGGGGCGACGGGCGGCGTCGGCACACGACGCTGCCTCCTGACAGGCACCCACTGGGTCGTCCGCCGTGTGTGCCG
>JBBQBU010000163.1:0-11098 GCA_038318015.1 Chloroflexota bacterium
CCCGAACGCCTTGCGGTTGCCGAGCGGGAAGACGGCTACGTGCCCTTCCTTCGCGACGTAGTGGTACGTCGGCTCGCTGACGACGGCCTGATAAATCGGGATCGGGCCATTCGGACGCGGCACCAGCGAGACGTTGTCCCAGGGGCGGCCGGTGGCCGGGTTGCCGGTGTTGAGGAAGCCGGGCGCAGGGATAGTGTAGCGGTCGGACTGGTGGCTGAAATCCACGGACGACCATGCTTGCTTGATGATCGCCATCTGTTCCTCGAAGAGGCCACGGTTGGCGGCGTCCTTGTCGTCGCCGTTCCGCCCGAAGGTCGCCCCGAAGATCGGCATCTCGCGCTCGACCGAGCCGCGCCCGGTCCCGAAGAGCATCCGCCCACCCGACATGATGTTGGCGATGGTCAGGTCTTCGGCCAGCCGGATCGGGTTCCAGATCGGCGTCTGGTGGAAGAACGCCCCAAACTTGATGCGCTGGGTATGCTGGGCCAGGACGGCGCTCACCAGCGCGACGTTGGGGATGATCTGGTAGCCCTCGCGCTGAAAATGGTGCTCGGTCAGCCAGAAGCTCTCGTACCCGTGCTGGTCGGCCAGCTTTGCCCAGTCGATCAGGCCAAGGTAGGCATCCGCGTACGCCTGGGGGGAGTGCCGACGGTCGTAGGGGTCGGGGCCGTCCATGCCGACATCGTCCATGTAGCAACCAGCCCAGCTATAGAGTCCGATATGCATTGTCCGGTCCCGCGCCTTTCTTCGGCCGCCCGGCGCTGACGCGGTGCGGTCCGAGACCCTGGTAGCGACTGTGTGGATGCGAGAGCCGCCAGTTGTCCCGATGGTACTGACAATTGTGATCGGAAACATGGACGCGCCGCGATCTTCGCGGCGCGTCGTGGCCCAACCGGCTGGGGATTCCTACCACATCGCGGGCCTGCGCGACAGCCCCATGCCTGGCGGTCTCGCGGGCGTAGCTGTGCCTGGCGGCCGGGAGTGGCTGGAAAGGCCGCTAGCGCGAGGACTATAAGTCCGGGCTTCGTCGGGGCGGGAGAGCGCGCGGTCGGCGATGCAACGGACAAGGAGTCATCATCGTGAAGGCGCTACGTACGTCCGGCGAGCGGCAGGTGACAGTGCTGGACCTGCCGATGCCAAAGCCCGAGCCGGGCGAAGTCATCATTCAGATGAAGTCGACCGGGATCTGTGGGAGCGACCTGCACCCATACCGCCACCCGACGCCGCTGCACCTGGACCCCGGCTTCATCTCCGGCCACGAGCCGTGCGGCATCATCGCGGAGTTGGGCGCGGGCGTGACCGGCTGGGAAGTTGGCGAGCGCGTGGTGCCGTACTTCCGGCGCACCTGCGGCACGTGCGCCTACTGCCAGGCGGGCAATCGCAACGTCTGCATCAATCGGCGGCCGTCGTACGGGCACCAGGGGCTGGACGGCACTCATACCGAGTACATGCGCGTCGAGGCTCCCTGCCTGATGCGCCTGCCCGAGCACCTCTCCTTCCTGGACGGGGCGATCCTGTCGTGCCAGGGCGGCACGGCATACGCGCCGCTGACCCGCCTGGGCGTGAGCGGGCGCGACGTGCTTGTGGTGTCGGGGTTGGGGCCGGTCGGGCTGCTGTCGGTGCTGTTCGCGAAGCCGATGGGCGCGACTATCGTCGGCATCGACCCGTCGGCCGGGCGGCGCGCGCTGGCCGAGCAGATCGGGGCGGCTATCACGTTGGACCCGACCGCCGGCGACGTGGGCGAGCAGATTCGCGAGCATTTCCCGATGGGCGCGGACAAGCTGACCGAAACGTCCGGCGCACCGCCCGCCCATCAGGCCATTGGTGAACTGCTCAAGCCGCACGGCGTGGCCGCGATTGTCGGCCTGGGCACGCCGACATTCCAGATGTCGATGTTCCGGTTGGCGATGCGAGAGTTGACGGTGTTCGGCTCGAGCATCTACCCGAACGCGCAGTTCGATGAGATGACCGAGTTCATCAAGCGACATCACGTTAGGCTGGACTCGATCGTCAGCCACACGTTCTCGCTGGAGGACGGCCCGAAGGCGTTCGAGATCGCCGCAGACGCCAATTCTGGGAAGGTTGTGTTCGGCTTCGACTGACACGGCTGGCACCCCTCTTCCCGGCGTGGGAGAGGGGCCGGGGGTGGGGGTGCGGAGCGAGGAGGCTCACCATGCAGATGCTGTCGCGTGACGGCGTGGCGTTGGCCTACACCGAGCAGGGACAGGGCGGCCCGCCGCTGCTGTTCGTCCACGGCTGGTCGTGTGACCACGAGTACTTTGCGCCCCAGGTGGAGCATTTCAGCCGTACCCACCGCACCATCGCGGTGGACCTTCGCGGCCACGGCATCAGCGACGCCCCCGAACAGACGTACACGATGGCCGGCTTCGCCGACGATCTGGTGTGGCTGTGCGGGCAACTCGGCGTTGAGAAGCCCGTCGTCATCGGGCACAGCATGGGGGCGGTCGTGGCACTGGAGCTTGCCGCGCTGTTCCCGTCCATCCCGTCAGGCATCGTCATGGTAGACGGCGGCACCCGTACGATGGCCCCGCCCCCGCCCGGTGGCGACGGCAGCTCGCTCGCACGGATCATGCGAGACGGCTCCAACCCGGCCCTGATCCGCGCGGCCATCGACGGCATGTTCCTGCCCACCGACGACGCCGAGCGCCGCGCCTGGATCACCGAGCGGATGCTGTCACGCCCGTCGCACGTCATGGCCTCGGCCTGGGAGCAGCTACGGAACGTGGATGGTGCCGCGTCGGCGCAGGCGTGCAAAGTCCCGGTGCTGCACATCAACGCCGCCACCTATCACCCGGAGCTTGCGCGATTTCGCGAACTGTGCCCGACGCTGGTGCTGGGGCAGACGGTTGGCGCGGGCCACTTCAACATGCTGGAAGTGCCCGAGCAGGTGAACGCGATGATCGAGCAGTTCCTGCGCACGTCGGTGGCACTACCGGCCTGACTTTTACGGTGTGGACGGACAGCCAAGCCGCAAGACGCGGTCGTTGGCCGCCAGCAGGACACTGCCATCATTGCCGAGCGCGATGCGGCCGACGCCGGTCTGCGGCACCGCAGCAGTCGGGTCTCGTTCGTCAGTCGGCGGCCCCCACACGGCAAGGACGGCGTTGTCCGGTCGCAGGATTTGGACCGGGGTGCGGCCGGCATCGTTGACCACGTAGACGTTGCCGCTCGCATCGGCGGCAACGTCGAGAATGCGGGAGAACCGCCCTGGCCCGGTGAGGTCCCTGGTCGTGAAGTCTGTGCCGAGGCGCGACAAGACCGCGCCGCCGGCTGACAGCCTGAGGACCGTGCTGGCGTCCGCAAGATACACCGTGTCGTCGCCACCGACCGCCACGCGGAAGGGCGAGCCCTGAATCGGGCGACGTGACGGATCAAGGTCGGCCACGAACCAGCGCGCGACGGCTGAGCCGTCCGGGGAGGAGATCGGATCGACCGCGGCCTCCGGTTGTGCGCGTGCGACCCCCTGGAAGCGGCGCGGTAACGTTGGCGACGGCCAGAGGATCACGGTGGCCAGCGCGAGGCAAGCCGACAGGAGCGCGGCCGGGCGGGACTTCCAGGAGCGCTGGTACCGTGACATCGTGCTCATGGTTACGTGGGAAGTACGGCGCGCCGGCGGTCAAACCGAGACGGGGACCGGGTCAGCACGTTAGGCGAAGTGGCCGATGATGGCCCCGGCCACCGCCGCGCAGAGGACCACCAGCCACGGCGGCACCTTCCAGAAGACGAGTGCCCCGAAGGCAGCCAGCGCCAGCCCGAAGTCTGCCGGCCGCAGGATGGCGCTGGTCCAGACGGGTTGATAGAGCGCCGCCAACAGCAGCCCGACAACTGCGGCGTTCACGCCGCGCAAGACGGCCTGCGCCTGCGTGCGGCTCCGCAGGCGCTCCCAGTACGGCAGCGAGCCAATGACCATCAGGAAGGCCGGCAGGAAGATGGCAACCAGCGCAATCGCCGCCCCGAGCCAGCCGTTCGGGGCGACCCCGCGCACCGCCCCGAGGTACGCCGAGAACGTGAACAGCGGTCCGGGGACGGCCTGCGCCGCGCCGTAGCCCGCGAGAAACTGTTCATCCGTCACCCAGCCCGGCGCAACAACCTCCGCTTGCAGCAGCGGCAAGACGACATGCCCGCCGCCGAACACCAGCGACCCCGAACGGTAGAAGCTGTCGAAGAGCGCCAGCGCCGGGCTGTCGATGATGGTCCGCAGCAGCGGCAGGCCGATGAGCAGCCCGAAGAACAGCGCCCAGGCAGCGATGGCGAGGCCGTGGCCGTACGGAATGTGAATCGGGAGGGCGGTGTGCCGCGCGGGTGCGCTCGCCGGTGTGGGCGGTGCCAGCAACAACCAGCCCACCAACGCGCCCAGCGCAATGATGGCAACCTGTCCGAAGGCTGCCGGCAGCCCGATGGCTGGCAGCAGGAACACCAGCACAGCCGACAGGATCGCCAGGGTGATGCGCGGGCGGTCCGGGCACAGCGACGACGCCATCGACCAGACGGCCTGCGCGACCACGGCCACGGCTACCACCTTCAGCCCGTGCAGCCAGCCGGCGTCGCTGCCGACCTCCACCACGCCGAACGCGAACAGCGCCAGGAGGAAGGCCGAGGGCAGCGTGAAGCCAGCCCAGGCGGCCAGCCCGCCCAACAGCCCGGCCCTGAAGATGCCGATGGCGATGCCGAGTTTGCTGCTGGCCGGCCCCGGCAAGAACTGAGACAGGGCGATCAGGTCGGCAAAGGTCGTTTCGTCCAGCCACTTGCGGCGGTTGACGTACTCATCGCGGAAGTAGCCCAGGTGCGCCACCGGGCCGCCGAATGACGTCAGGCCGAGGCGGGTCGAAACGAGCAAGACCTCGCCCACGGAGCCGGTCGGCGGCTGGGACACGGGTTCCGGGCGCGCAGGGACGGACGCGGCCGGGCTACCGGTTCCACCCGCTCCCCCTGCGGCGCTGTTCGAAGTGCATCGCCCTGTTGCCATTGGCCCACCCTGTAACTCACGTTGCCCGGCCGCACCACACGAGATCCATCGTTGGGGTGCGCAAAGCGCCGGTACCCGCCGCTGTGCCCTGCTTGCCGCCGGTACCCGCCCGCGCGTGACGATACCACGTCTGGTGGCGCATCACACTTCCAGGTACGCTTCACCGGTGTGACAACCTGGGCGGTGTGTCAAGTTGCCCAGGCGGAGGCGTGACGGTGGTGCTCCTACGCGGCGGTCGGACGGTCTACGGGCAGGCGCTTGGCATTCTGATGCTTGACACGGCGTTTCCGCGCCCGCCCGGCGACGTTGGCAATGCCCTGACCTGGCCGTTCCCGACGCAGTATCGCATCATCGCCGGGGCGCACCAGCAGCGCATCATGGGCGCAGAGCCAGACCCGACCTTGCTGGCACCGTTCCTTGCCGCCGCCCGCGACCTTGAAGCGCACGGCGTCCGGGCCATCACCACGAGTTGCGGGTTCCTGTCGGCGTTTCACCAGGAGCTTGCTGCCGCCGTTTCCGTGCCGATGCTCACGTCGTCGCTGCTGCAGGTGCCGCTGGCGTCGCGCCTGCTGCGGCCGGACCAGGCGGTTGCCATCCTCACCGAGCGTCCGCACCTGACTGATCGCCACTTTGCTGGCGTGGGCTGGTCCCCGCGCGACGTGCCCATCGTCGTAGCATCGTTGCCGGACGACGCGGTCTTCCCGACCGTCTGCATCGACAACGGACTTGACGCCGACACCAGCATTCTCGAAGCAGAGATGGTCGAACTTGCCCGCACGACCGTCCGCGAGCACCCGGATGTCGGCGCGCTAGTGCTGGAGTGCACGAACTTTGTGCCGTACAGCCAGGCGATGCGCCGCGCAGTCAACCTGCCGATCTACGACCTGTACACGCTCGTTACCCACACCTACCTCGCGACGGTCGGCCACGACTTCACCAGAGGGTAGACGGGCGTCTACGAGTGCGTCCCCGCCTCGCCGGCTTGTGACGCAGCGGACTCGGGTTTCAGCGGGGCGACATTACGCGCCCGTGCCACGTCGTCGCGGGCCTGCTGGACGTAGATGCCTTCCTTCGGCAGCAGGCCGTCCGACATGATGTCCTCGGCGTCCAGCGCGGGTGAGATGCGCTCTGACCGGATCTCGTCCACCACCACCGAGATGGCCGCCGCCACCGGCACCGAAAGCACCGCGCCCATCACACCCATCAGTTCGCCGCCCACCATCAGCGCCAGGATCACGGCCAGCGGGTGCAACTCGACGGCCTTGGACATCACCCGCGGCACGATCACGTAATTCTCAAGCTGCTGAATGGCAAGGTAGAGGATCGCCACCAGGAGCGCCTGCCAGGGCGAGTACAGCGCCGCCACGATGATCGCCGGGATCGCCGCGATGATCGGGCCGACGTTCGGCACCGCTTCCATGATGCCGGCTACTAGCGCCAGCACCACGGCATAGGGCACGCCTATCAACGTCAGGCCGATCCAGGACACCCCGCCGATGATGACGCAGAGGAGGATCTGGCCGCTGACCCATCCGCCCAGCCGGATGAAGATGCGGCTGACGATACGCGCCGCCTGCTCATGTCGGTCGGTCGGGAGGAACTCACGCAAGTAGCGGCCGATCAGCGGACCGTCCGTGGTGATGTAGAGCGCCAGCAGCAGGATCATCAGGACATCAAGCAGGCCGCTGAACAGCCCCACGACGTACTGGAACACGACGAGCGCCTGCGAGAATGCGCCGAACAGGCGGGAGATCAAGCCGCTGAGTTGGCCGCCGATGTCAAAGTCCGCCACCAGCGCCCGGCCGCCTGGGACCATGTCGAGCACGTCGTTGACGCCATCGACTATCTTCGGGCCATACACCGGCACGCCGCTGACGAGGTTTTGCACTTCGACGACGACGATCTGGAGGATCAGGCCGCTGGCCGCGCTGACCATGATGATGGTGACGAGATACACCACCAGCACGACGACCCCGCGCGGTGGCGTCCACCACCCCTGCCGCCGCAACTTGCGGGCGGTCAGGCGGTCAACCAGCGGCTTCATGCCGGCCGCCAGGATGACCGCCAGCACGACCCGCACGACCACCGAGGTCAGTTGCCCCAGCAGCCAGAACAGGCAGAGGACGGCGATGGTGAACAGGATCGCCCGGCTGACGACCCGCCAGGCGGCTGATTCGCTCACGGAGACCACTCCTCGCACTGCTGCATCGCTGGCAGCATCGCGCTGAACGCAAGCACGCGGCGTGCCAGGCGCCTCAGAGGCCGTCGCCGGCCCTGACGGTGAGGATGGGTGCCCAACTCGCGGCTCCTCTGAGATAGCGACCGCGTCCAGTATCGCACGCAGCGGTCACGAAGGGGCACGTTCAGGCGTCACGAGCGCATCGGAATCCCAGATTGCCCGTGGCGCTGTCGGGGGTGTTGGCGCTGCGAGCAGCCACCCTGTACCGGTAGCAGTAGGATCGGTGGCAGAGGTGCGAGCCGCCGCGCATCACGCGGCTCGCGCCGGACTTCGGGCCGCGCGGGTTCCGGCGCGGCCCGTTGACGTGAAAGGTCGGGTGGAACCAGTCGGAGCACCACTCCCAGACGTTCCCGGTCATATTGAACAGGCCATACCCGTTTGGCGGGAAGGCGTCAACCGGCGCGGTCCCGACGTAGCCGTCGTCGGCGGTGTTGCGCTGCGGGAAGGTGCCCTGCCAGACGTTCATCCGGTGCTCGCCGCCAGGCGTCAGGTCGTCGCCCCAGGGGAACCTCTGCTGCTCCAGGCTGCCGCGCGCCGCGAACTCCCATTCGGCTTCGGTGGGCAGGCGCTTGCCAGCCCAGGTGCAGTAAGCGCGGGCGTCGCTCCATGAGACTTGTACGACCGGGTGATCTGGCCGTGTGTCGATGCTGGAGTGCGGCCCTTCAGGGTGTTGCCAGTCAGCACCGTAGACCTGTCGCCACCAGGGCGCTTGCGGCACGGAACGCGTCGGCGGGAACGAGTCGGGCAGCAGCCCGGCGAACACGAACGCCCAGCCAAACCGCTCGGCCTCCGAGACGTAGCCGGTGGCCGCCACGAAGGCTGCGAACCGGGCGTTCGAGACGGCCATGCGGTCGATCCAGAAGGGGTTCAGGCGGATCTTGCGGACCGGTCCCTCGCCGTCGGCTGGGTAGCTTTCGCGCTCGTCGGTGCCCATCAGGAACTGGCCGCCCGGCAGTAGCACCATGTCGTCGGTGGAGGGCGGAGCAGCGGGCGCGGCGGTGTGCGCGGGCATGGCCGGGCGCGACTCGGCAGCTACGGGCGGCAAGGAGTCAGCGTCACGGCTGGCGGCGCAGCACGCCGACGTGCTGGCTGGTGTGTCGTCGGTCATGTTCGACATCAGGAGAGGGAAACCTTTTGGGTGATGGGTGTGGCGGCGGTGAGCGCAGGCCTATTCGAGCCGCATTTCATTCGTGACCTTGAAGCCGTACAGTTCGTAGAGAGGCCGTCCGGCCTCCGACGCGTGCAGAGTGAACCGGGTGACGCCGTTCGCGCGGCCCCACGCGAGCATGGCCTCGACGACACGTCGGCCCAGTCCGCGCCGACGATGCTCCGGCTCCGTCCACATGCTGACGATCAGCCCTTCTGGCTCGCCGTGGATGTAGCCAGGGCGGGGCATCAGCGTCCGAAGCTGGAGGCCGCCGCCAGCCACGACCTCGCGGGAGTGCTCCACGACCCAGGAGCGGAAGGTGCCGGCCGGCATCGCCCGCTCGACATACCCGCGTACCGCCGCTTCGACGGCGTCTCCCTCGTCGGCCGTCTGGATGGCGCGGGTCTCGTCGAACATCAGGCGGCGCTGCCGGGCCAGCGTCGCGGCGTCGGCGACGGTGGCTGCGCGGACGGTGTAGGTATTGTTGCGTGCTGCAGCGTGGCTCATGGCGACCGGTAGGGTACACCGTACGGCGGGGTTGTGGCCGCGCGAGCCGTGGGCCGCACGGACGGCTCGCGCGGCTCATCACTGGTGTTCATAGCGGGTGCTCATCACTGGCTCGGGGGCTGGCCTGGCTCTTGCGGCGTTACGACCGTCGGGCTACAGTCCCCGCATGACTTCGGCGACGATGGTGCCGCTCGACGCGCTGGCCGCCGCGACCAGGGTGCGCCCACGCTTGATGACGACGCTGCTGGCGGCGCAAGTGTGCGGCAGCACCGGCCACACGCTGACATTGGCGATGGGCAGCATCGTGGCGGCCGACCTGACCGGCACGAATAGCTGGTCTGGGGTCCCGGTGGCCGTCGGGGCGCTGGGTGGCGCGCTGGCGAGCGTCCCGCTGTCGCGCCTGATGGGACGGTCTGGCAGGAGGCCGGGGCTGGCACTCGGGTACCTGGTGGCGGTGCTCGGCAGCGTCCTGAGCATGCTCGGCGTGATCGAGCGCAGTTTCCCGCTGTTCCTGGTCGGCATGTTCCTGTTCGGCTTCGGCCAGGCATCGAGTTTGCTCGGGCGGTTCGCCGCCGCTGACGTCAGCACGACGGACCAGCGCGGCCGGGCTATCGGCCTCATCATTGGCGGGGCGACGGCCGGCTCGATCATCGGGCCGAACCTGCTGGCACCGGCGACGGGGCTGGCGGCGTGGTTGGGCCTGCCGGCGGTCGGCGGCCCGTTCCTGATTGGCGTGGGCGGCTTTGGGCTGGCAGCCCTGCTGATCGCGGTGTTCCTGCAACCGGACCCGCTGGCTATCGCCCGGATGCTGCACCATGCGGACCCGCTCACCCGAACGCTGCGCCCGGCTCAGCCGCTCCGGGCGATCTTCCTGCGGCCACGGGTGCGGATCGCCCTGGGGGCGCTGATGACGAGCCAACTGGTGATGATCGGCACGACCTCGACGGCGGCGGTCTACCTGCACGACAACGGGCATGATTTCGGCATGATCGGGCTGGCGGTGGCGCTGCACCTGGGCGGCATGTACATGGCCTCGCCGGTGACAGGCTGGCTGTGCGACCGAGTGGGGCGCATCTCGATGATCCTGGTGGGCGGGATGCTGCTGATCGCCGCCATCATTGTGGCGGGGCTGGCGCCCGGCTCGAACGCGCTGCTGGTGGCGTCGATGTTCGCCTTGAACGGTGTGGGCTGGAACTTCGCGTTCGTGGCGGGCAGCGCCTTGCTGACGGACGCGTTGGAGCCGGCCGAGCGGACCTCGATGCAGGGGCTGGCCGACTTGCTGACCGGCCTGATGGGCGCGCTGGGCAGCACGCTCGGCGGGATGATGCTGCAAAGCTGGGGCTTCGCGGTGCTGAACGCAGCGGCGGCGCTGGTGCTGGTCGGGCCGCTGGTGGCGACATGGCTCGGACGGGCGGCGTTCGCGCCACAGCCCCCTGGGGCACCTGAGCGCTCGGAAGCCGCCGCGTCCTCTGCCTGAACGGCCGACGACTCTTGCCAGGCCCGGACTGGCCTCACGATGCGGCGGCACTGTGCGGTGGCATTTTGCGGCGGGTGGTTGAATTCTCGTTTCCTCGGCGCACATCAATGCTCCTGCCTGCCGCACTCCTGCCGCTTCTTCCTTGCAACTGCTCGCGACAACGTATTCAGGCTCAGCTACGGATGCGATGCCATGCGTAACACCTGTGGGGTGGACGTACCTATGAGTGTGGGAGGCCCACCATGCGCCGCGTTCATCGGCTGATCTTGCTCATCGTGATCGGTAGCGTCCTGCTCGCATCGTTCGGCACGCCCCTGCCAGGGATTGCCCAGGCGCAGGGAACTCGCGGCGCTGTGGACGCCGCATCGCAGTCACTGGCCGCGCCGCCAGTTGCAGCGGCAGCGCCGATTCGTCAGGTGCCGCCGACCGGACCGACCCCGCCTCCGCAGCCGCCCACCAACCTCGATCCTTCAACCGTTCGTCGGGCGTCAGCTGTGGACAAGCACCCGAAGTTGGAGTCCACGCTCGTCAAGGTCGGACAGACCTCGCGAACCATTAGTGTATCGTCCGCCCTGGACCAGTCACGTGGTTCGGGCATCAGCGTGGTGGGGACGCAGGTCCGCGTGATCGTGGAAGCGGCCGGCGGTTCGACGGCTGGCGCGAAGGCGGCAGTGCAGGCGAACGGCGGCACAGTCGAAGCGGAGTACGCCAATCTGGTGCAAGCGCTCCTGGCACCGTCCA
>JBBQBU010000164.1:0-11091 GCA_038318015.1 Chloroflexota bacterium
ACATTTCGGACCTGACGCGGGCCTGCGACCTCTGGGGCATGACCTCGGTGCTGCGGCTGCTGCTCAAAGTATAGAAACTCGCGTCGTGCTACGATTGCCCGAACCCCGGCCAGCACCCAGCATCAGCCCGCAGGGCACTGGCGCAGACGCCGGGGCAGCTCGACAGCGAGGAACGAGCGTGAACATCCGACCGAATCGTATCAAGCAGAAGCTGGCGAAGGGCGAAGTCTGCACCATCCTGGCCGGCGCCGCCAACGCCGACACCATCGACCAGTTTGGCCCCATCGGCGCTGACGGCATCTGGCTCGAAGGCGAGCATGGCCCCGTCGATTTTGGCGACATCTCGGACTTGACGCGGGCCTGCGACCTCTGGGGCATGACCTCGGTGCTGCGCCTGCTCCTGAACGAGTACGGCAACATCTACCGGGCGCTCGACCGTGGCGCGCAGGGCATCGTGATCCCGCACGTCAACAACAAGGCCGAGGCGCAGAACGTCGTCGATTCGGCCAAGTTCGCGCCCATCGGCAAGCGCGGCATGTTCACCAGCCGCCAGGGCTACGGCGTGGACGACTACCTGAAGGTCGCCAACGACAATACCCTGCTGATCGTCCTGATTGAGGACATCGTCGCCGTCAACAACCTGGACGAGATCTTGAGCGTTGACCACATCGACGTGTTCTTCGTGGCTCCGTCCGACCTGGCTGCCTCGATGGGCCACATCGGGAACAGCAACCACCCGGACGTGCAGTCCACCATCGACAACGCCCTCAAGAAGATCGTGGCCGCTGGCCGCACCGCCGGCACTCTGGCGACCAGCGCCAACGTCGAGCACTACACCAGCCTCGGCGTCCGCTGCATCATGACCAGCGTCCAGCCGTGGATCGACGCTGGCGCGAAGGACTTCATGGCGAAGGCCGAGGCCGGCGCGAAGAAGTAGCCCAAACCGCACAGTCTCACCCCTCTCCCACTTGTGGGGGAGGGGCCAGGGGTGGGGGAACTGTACCTGATGCCAGCGACGCGAACGGCTGGCGCGGTGGACACGGCAGCCGTCCCGGACATTGCCGGGGCGGCTGCGGCGGCCATGCGTGCCGAAGGCCTGAAGCCGTACGCCTGGGAGAACGGCGGCGGCCATACCTACGCGCCCCACCGCCACGCCCACCACAAGGTGCTCTACTGCACGCGCGGCAGCATTCGGTTCGACTTGCCCGACGAGGGGCAGTCCGTCACGCTGGTGGCCGGCGACCGCCTGGACCTGGAGCCTGGAACTGCGCACGCGGCGTTCGTCGGGCCGGACGGCGTGGCCTGCCTGGAAGCGCCGCGCTAACGTCCGTTCCTGGGGCGTGGGGTTGGGCTTGGGCGGGCGCTCTCGGCTGGCGTGCTGATGGACGCTTCGCCCGGCGTGAACGCCCGGAATGCGCGGATCGGCGCACCCTCGCCGGGGTCGCCACGCAGCGGCACCAGCCGGTACTGCTGCGCCATCGCCGGGACCGACTCGGCGCTGAGGATCAACCGGCGAGACGCTGACCCGCGTTCTCCGACCGGCAGGCGCGTCTGGCTTAATGCCACGACCTCATACTCCTGGCGCGCCACCAGGAAACCGTAGCGTAGGTGCGTCAGCATCCGGCCGCCGGACATCGTCAGCACCGTCACGAGCTGGTCGTCCAGGTACACGCGCTCCCGCGCCGAGCCGCTCACGGCCACCGCACGCAACACCGCAAGGTACGCCGTGTTGTTCTTCTCCGGGCGCGTCAGCCGCTCGGCCTTGTACTCGTTGTAGCCCACCAGCGAGCCGGCCCCGAGTGTCAGCGGCACCAGCACCACGGCAAGCTGGACAGCATGTCTGGCCCGTTGCCAGCTGGCCGCGTGCGCGTGCAGCCACCCCACCGCCACGGCCATCAGCGCCATGCCGAGCGGCACCAGAGTGGCGTAGTGGCGCACGCGCGGCACAATCGGCTCGATGCGGCTGTTGAGCAGCGACACGAACAGCAGCACCGAGACGACTACGCAGACCGGCAGCCAGAGGCCGCGCCGCGTCACCAGCCAGAGGCCAATCAGCGCCAGGCCCACCGCGACCAGCACCTGCGGCGATCCGAGCAGGGCCACCGGCGACTCAACCTCGCTGGTCTGGCTGCCCACGGCCAGCGCGCTTGCCTTGAGCAGCGCCAGCAGCCGCCCGCCCCAGGAATCCAGCGACCACGGGTCGGCCCCGACGTAGCGCCCGATGCGTAGCTCCGTCCGCCCGACGCTGGCCGACTGCACCGTCAGGTTGTAGGCCAGGATGTTCAGGATCATCAGGACGGCGCCGCCGGCCGCGACAATCAGCGTCCAGGGACGCGGCCAGAACGCCGACCACCCGCCCCGGCGCAGCCCCGCCAGCATCGGCAGCAGCAACGCCACAGCGATGCCCGGCCCGAGCGTCAGCGCCGAGACGTGCGTCTGGATCGCCAGTCCGAACGTGACGCCGCCCTCGATGAACGTCAGCGCCGACCTGCGGCGCAGGGACCGCTGCACGAGCCACAGGCCCGTCATCGTGAACAGCGGCGTCAGCGAGTTGGAGTAGGCGATGCGGCTGCTGGTGACGATGTGCGGCCCGGACACGGCCAGCAACAGCCCTGCCAGCAGCCCGACGAAGCTGCTGCGCCAGCCCGCACCCCAGACCGACATGGCAAGCTCACGGGCCAGCAGCCAGGTCGGCAGAATCGTCAGCGTCCCCGCCAGCAGCGCCACCAGCCGGCCGGCCTCGATCTTCGGGCCAACTGCCAGGAACATCAGTCCGACAAGGCCGCTGAACAGACCGCCGGTGTACGGCTGCACGCCCACCAGCGGCACGATGCCCTCGCGCGCGAGGCGCAGGCCGAGCATGACCTCCTGCGTCTCATCGGTGAGGCGCGGCACGACCATGAAGTCGTCGGCGCGCAGGGCCGCACCGAGGCCGAGCAACAGGCAGATGGCCACGGCTTCCACACCCCGCCTGAACAGAGTTCGGGCCAGCAGGTTGCCGAGGCGCGCTCGCCAGCACGGTGTCGTCAGCGTTCGCCGCTCCGGTCAGCGACGCTGTGCCGTCACCAGACCACCGTCGCGAAGTGTACGCCCCGGCCGAGCGGGCATGCAGGCCCTCGCACCCCGGTCGGGCCGGGCCGATGGGCTTCGCGTCTCGTTACCCCGCTGAGGAGCGAACTCCCCGCCTGCCATCGTGACGCAGCGCCGCAACGCGATGCTCCGTGACCGCGACGGTGTCACAGAGCGACGATTGATGCGAGACGTGGAGTTCATTCCACGGCCCGCCGGGTTGGTGGCCGGCGTCAGCACAAAGAACGTCAGGCGTAACCGCCCCCTTCCACGCCCCGCGCTCGTTCATACTCTGAGGAGCCGCCTTGCGGCCCGAAAGGCTGGTCCTGGCCTCAGCGGCCGGCGAGTCAGACGATCAGGAAGGTCTCCACGCTTGACGCCTCTCCCGCCGGTGGCAGACGACCCGCGCCGTGACGCTCCTGGTGCTGACGGCCCCGAGGTGAGGCCGGCCGTACCCGCCAGGGCTGCCCAGTCAACGATTCATCGGGTCATCGGCGGCGTGATGGTGCTGCTCAGTACCCAGCCGATTACCTGGGCAGCCACGCTGCTGCTCACGGTGTACCTGCCGCGCTACCTTGATGGCCGGGCGCTGGGCGAACTGAGCATCGCCCTGGCAGCCGCCGCGATTGTCGGCACCCTGGCGACGTTCGGCCTGCAAACGGTCCTGACGCGCACGGTTGCCAGTGGCGAACTACCGGCCTCCGCCGCCGTGTCGGCCAGCCTCGTGATCGTCGTCGGCCTGTGCCTGCTCGGCGCGGTCCTCACGATCCTGCTGGGCTTGTCGGGCGTCGTCCTTGCGATCGGGCTACCGCTCCTGACCCTGGCGATGGCCTGGATGATCGTCGCGCAGGTGCAGGCGCTGCTGCTGGCAGTGCTGGCCGGGCAACAGCGCCTGAGCGAGTTCGCCTGGGTCAACGCGGTTGCGCTGCTCGTCGCGGCGCTCGGTTCGGTCGGCGCGCTGATGCTGGGCGGCGGGGCTGCCGATACGCTGGTGGTCAGCCTCGTGGTGGTGCTGGCCTCCACCTTCTACATCTGGCGTCGCCTGGGCCTCCCGTTCGACCGTTCTGGCCTGACCCGTCGCGGCCTCCTGGCCCTGCTCAAGAGCGGCTTGCCGTTCGTCGCCTGGAACGTCCTGCTGCGCGTGCGCGGCGACCTCGACTCGATTGTGCTGGGCGGCCTGCTCAGCATCGAGGCGGTAGGCTGGTGGAGCGCGGCGCAGCGGATTGTCTCCATCCCGATCTTCGTGCCGGCCCTGGTCGTCACCCCGTTGCTGCCGGCCCTGTCAAGCGTGCGCGACGACCGCGACATGTTCACCCGGACCCTGCGTCGCACCTTTGAGCTGACGGTCGTCGTGACGGCGGGCATCAGCGCCGCCATCGCCGCCCTCGCGCCGCTGGTCCCGACCATGCTGGGGTGGGCGGCCAGCTACGAGGCCGCCGTGCCGGTCATGCAACTGATGGCACCGTTGCTGGTGCTCGTCTCAATCTCGATGGTGCTCGGCACCGGCCTGATCGGGCTGGGTCAGGAGCGCCGCTGGCTGCTGGTGAACGCGGTCGCCACCGGCCTCCAATACGTTGTGCTCTTCCTGGCGATCCCGGCCATGCAGGACGCCTGGGGGAACGGCTCCATCGGGGCCGTGCTCGGGCGGATCGTCGCCGAACTGGTCATGGTCGCCGGCGCGATGATCCTCCTGCCGCGCGGCATGATCGGCTGGTCCGCGTGGTTCTTCGTGGCCCGCACCGCCGTTGTCGCGTTGGCAGCGGTTGCCGCCGTGCTGTGGCTGCTCGACCTGTCGATGATCGTGGCCGGCGCGGCGGGCTTCCTGACCTATGGGGCCGGCCTGCTGCTCTTGCAGGTGATCCGCCCCGGCGAACTCCGCTCGCTCGTGCAGGTGACGTTAACGACGGTCCGGCGACGGGCCGGCGCAGCGCCGCACCCAAACCCTCACCAGGAAGGCACCCATGTCAGACGCGCCGACCGCACCCCGGAATGAGCCGCCGCTGTCCAGCCCCCGTGCAGCCGCCACTGCTGACGCAGCACCCGGGTACTCCGGCCTGCGCGCGCTGGTGCAGGGCGACCTTGACATCTGGGGCGAGTTCTTCGCGGGCGTGCGACCAGGGCAGCACACGAGCCTCCTGGCTGGCGCACGGCTGGCGCTGCTCTACGCGGGCTTGCGCGCGGTGCTCGTCCACCGGCTGGCCCACGAACTTCGCCGCCGCCGCATCCGCGTCGTCCCGATGCTGCTGGCGAACCTGAACATCAGCCTGCACGGCTTCGACATCCCGCCGAGCGTGCCGGTCGGGCCGCGTTGCTACGTGCCACACCCGGTCGGCACCGTCATCACGGCGCGGCGCATCGGGACCGGCGTGACCATCGTCAGCGGCGTCACCATCGGCATGCGCAAAGGGTCAGACTTCCCCACCATCGGCAACGAGGTCTACATCGGGGCGGGGGCCAGGATTCTGGGCGACATCACACTCGGGGACCGCGCGCAGATCGGCGCAAACGCCGTGGTGCTGAAGGACGTGCCGGCCGACCACAGCGCCGTCGGGGTGCCCGCCACCATCCGCCCGCCTCGCCCCGCCTGACGCTGCCTGACGCAGACAGATCAGAACGTCTTGACGATCCGCGCGGGATTGCCGACCGCCACCGTCCGCGCCGGCACGTCGCGCACGACCACGCTGCCGGCCCCCACCACCGCGCCCTCGCCAATGGTCACGCCGGGCATGATGATCGCCCGGTTTCCGATCCAGACGTGATCGCCGATGACGACCGGACGCGGCTCTGGCACCTTGTCGCGCTGCGTGACCTCATGGAAGTCGTTGTCCAGGATGCTGACGTGCGTGCCGATCAGGCAGTCGGCCCCGATGGTGATGGCCCCGGTTGCCGCGATGTCCGTCCCGTAGTTGATAAACGCGCGGTCGCCGATGCGGAGCGTGCCGCCATCGCGCACCGTCAGGACCGTCCGCGCCCGGTGCGAGTAGATCTGCACGCGCTCGCCAATGATGATGGTGCCCCAGTTCTCCAGCGTCAGCCGGCCGATGACGCGCGTCCAGCGGCCGACGTGCTGGCACGCCCGGAGCTGCCAGCGGGCACTGAGCCATTCTGACACCTTCGTTAGCGTCTGGCGGGGATTGCGGGCGTACGCCTGCAACTGGTTCGGCAAGCCGGCAGCATGGACGGCCTCGGCGGGTGGCGCGCTGACCAGCGACGGCAGCCCGTCAGGAGTACTGGTCCGCTCGGCTCCCGCGTTTGCCTGCTCGCTTGCCCGCTGCTGGAGCACCTCGACGATCTGCGCTTCGGAGGTCAGGGCGACCATCTCGCCAGCTGAGAAGCGCGTGTCGAACGCCTCTTGCAGCGCGGCCACGACGGCAAGGTGCCGGTCCCCTGTCCAGGCGGGGCATGCCGTCTGGGTGATGGCCGCGCCCGGCTCCGCGCCGCCCACGCCAAGCACCGTCGCCAGCACCGTGCGGACGGTACGGCGTAACTCGCTGGTCGGCAGCTCTGGGGCAGGTGCGGACATCGGGAACCATCCTCCGCATAGGTATGGGGCGGGCGAGTGCTCGGGATCATGCGGCACCGGCCCATGCGGGCCGGTCCCCCGCGTATGAGAACGATCTGTGCCCTGAGAATGTGTCACGCGACCGTGTCGGGTGGCGGCCGGTGGCCCTGCTACACTGTGCCACAGTTTCGGCAAGGTGACAGACCACGGCTACCGAGCGCGCCGCCGCCCCCGAGGACGCATCGGCGACCGACGCTGCGCGGACGGCTTCGCCAGCCGGTGCGGCGAGTGCCCGGGCTGCGGTGCACGCGGCCCCGCCGGTGCCGCGATGACCGCTGCGCTGCACGGTGCCGCGATCTCGCTGGCCGGCGTCTCGATGGTCTTCGGCGGGCGCGGGCCAGAGGGCGTCATCCGCGCATTGCAAGATGTCTCACTGGAGATCGCTCCGCGTGAACTGGTGTCGCTGATCGGGCCGTCCGGCTGCGGCAAGAGCACCCTCCTGCGGCTGATTGGCGACCTGTTGACCCCCACCGACGGCACGCTGACCGTGAACGGCAAGACGCCGCGGCAGGCGCGCCTCGCACGGGACTACGGCATCGTCTTTCAACAGCCGGTCCTCTTCGACTGGCGCACGGTGGAACAGAACGTCCTGCTGCCTCTCGAAATCATGGGCGTGGCGAAGGCCGAGCGGCAGGCCCGCACCGGCCAACTTCTGAAGCTCGTCGGCCTGCAGGAGTTCACCCGTCGTTACCCCTGGGAATTGTCCGGCGGCATGCAGCAGCGGGTGAGCATCGCGCGGGCGCTCTCGTTCCGGCCTTCGGTGTTGCTGATGGACGAGCCGTTCGGGGCGCTGGACGAGATGACGCGCGAGCGGCTGAACCGCGAGTTGCTGAACGTCTGGGCCGAGACCGGCACGACGCTGATCTTCGTGACGCACAGCATCGCTGAAGCCGTCTTCCTGTCCGACCGCGTCGTCGTGATGTCGCCGCGCCCCGGCCGCGTCGAGACGATTGTGCTTGTCGATCTGCCACGCCCGCGCGGCCCTGAGACGCGCGAGGCACCGCGCTACTTCGAATTGATCGCGGAAGTGCGCCACAACCTGCGCGAAGTGGACCAGCACGAGGGGTAGCGTACGGCGAGTTGAGGGGCGAGTGGCGTGTAGGGGCGAGAGGGCGATCAGCGAGAAGCGAACCGCACGGGTGCTCGGAGGCACCCACCCCACCCCGCCATGTCATCCTGAGCCTGCGAAGGATCTCCCAAACACGACGGCTGGCATGGGAGATCCTTCGCTGCGCTCCCTCGAAAATGACGGTGGGCGGGCCGCAGCCCTCACCCCCCGACCCCCTCTCCCGCTTGCGGGAGAGGGGGAGAAGCAGCGGGTTTTCATCGTCCGTGGTGCGCCGAAGGGGCATGGCGACCTCAGGATGACATGGTTCGTTGTTGGCATGACGGGGCTACTTGTCGGGATGACATGTGACGATACAGTTCGCACGGGATCAATCGGGGTGAGGGTATTGACGTGACGCGACACGGTTGGCGCACGGCGTATGGTGGGGCCGTGCCCGTCATGGTCACCGTGGCGGTGCTGTTGCTCGTGTGGGAAGGCGCGGCGCTGCTCTACTTCAACGCCAACGTCACGCCCGAGTTCCGCGTCGGGGCGATCACCGGCGCGGACCCGACCGTGCCGCCGGAAATGCGCGTGGTGCAGACGCGCCTGCCCTTCCCGAGCCTCGTCGTCTACACCCTGGCCGACCCGCAGAACGTCGGCCAGTTGTGGGGGGCCGGGCTGGTGACGCTGCGCGGTGCCCTGCTCGGGTTTGCAATTGGCGGCATCGTCGGCTTCGGGCTGGCCCTGGCGATGGACCAGGCGCGGGCGTTGGAGCGCGGCTTGCTGCCGTACCTGATCGCCTCGCAGATGATCCCGGCCATCGCGCTCGGCCCGATCTTCTACAGCGCCCTGCGCGACGAGAACCTCGCCCGGGCGCTGATCGCCGCGTACGTCACCTTCTTCCCCGTCACCGTGAACACCCTGCGTGGCCTCCGCAGCGTGGACCCGAACGCGCTGGACCTGATGGCATCCGTCGCGGCCAGCCGTCGGCAGGTGTACACGCTGCTCCGGATACCCGCCGCGCTGCCGTACCTGTTCCAGGCGCTCAAGATCGCCGCGACGGCCAGCGTCGTCGGCGCGGTGGTGGTGGAACTGATGGGGGCGCAGCAGGGCATCGGCGTGACCATCTTGCGGACCCAATATTATGGCCCGGCCAACGCCTACAAGCTGTGGGGGGCCATCGTGGTAGCGTCGCTGCTGGGCCTGCTGCTGTTCCAGGCCGTCGCGCTGGTAGAGCGGTACGTCCTGCGCTGGCAGCCAGAAATGCAGCGAGGCGCGCCATGAGTAGAACGCCAGGAAGCAGCGACGCCCCGGTCCAGGCACCCGCGCGTACTGCGAGCGTGCCGCTCCGCGACCGACTAGAACGCTGGGGCTTGCCGGCGCTGATCCTGCTGGGGGGGCTGGCGCTCTGGCAGGCTGGAGCCGTCCACGCGGCGCTCGGCCTGCGCGACTTCCAACTGCCGTACCCGTCGCAGATCGCCGAGGCGCTGGCGGATCGCGCCGACATCCTGCTCTACGACGCGGTGGTCTACACCGGCTTCGAGGCTGTGGCCGGCCTGCTGATTGGCGCGACGGTCGGGTTCCTCTGCGCGTGGCTGTTCGTGAGCGTGCCGCTGGTGCGCGCGGGCGGGTTGCCCATCGCCGCCGCCCTGAACGCCATCCCGATTGTGGCGGTCGCGCCCATCGCCGTGCTGTGGCTCGGGTTCGGGCAGCCGTCGAAGATCGCGGTGGTGGCGCTGATGACGTTCGCGCCGATGGTCGTCAACGCCTACAAGGGGCTGTCGTCCATCGACGGCCGCGCGCTCGACCTGGTGGCGAGCCTGGCGAGCAGTCCGTGGCAGGTCTTCGTGCAGCTTCGGCTGCCAAACTCCCTGCCGTACGTGTTCAGCGCGCTCAAGGTCGGGATCACGCTGGCGCTGATCGGCGCGGTCGTCTCGGAGTTCTTCAACGCGCAGCGCGGGCTGGGCGTCACGCTGTCGAACAACATTCAGGTGGCGAAAATGCCGCTGGCGTGGGCGGCCATTGTGGTGGCCGCGCTGCTGGGGCTGGCGCTCTACGGGTTGGTGAGCCTGCTGGAGCGCGCGGCGATCCCGTGGCACGTCTCGTTCCGCCGCCCGCGCTGACTCCACGCGCCCCTGAACCCCATCCCCTGTCACCCATCACCCACACTCCGGCACCCGACCGCCTCGCCGCTCGTTCGCCACTACAGCGACGAGACCGTGACTCGACAGCGACGTCGCGTCCACGGGATGATTCACCCCACATCTGGAGGGAACCTTTTGCGAACGTCACGCCGGTCCTTCGTCCTCATGATCGCGGCTACCGCCCTGGTGGCCGGCTGCGCCCCCGCCACCCCGAACACACCCACGACGGCCCCCGCCAAGCCGACCGAGGCACCCAAGCCGGCAGCGGCGGCCAGCCCGGCCGCCGCGTCGTCGCCTGCGACGGCGGCCTCCCCGGCGGCAGCAGCGTCGCCGGCGGCCGGTGCCAGCCCGGCCGCATCGCCCGCCGCGTCTCCGGCCGCGCAGGCTGCACCGGCCCCGGTGGCCGCCGCCAAGCCAAGCGGCCCGGCCGACAAGGTGAAACTGCAACTGAAGTGGGTGCCGCAGGCTCAGTTTGCCGGCTACTACATGGCGTTGGACAAGGGCTTCTACACCGCCGAGAACCTGGACGTGACCATTTTGCCGGGCGGCCCGGACATCGTGTCTGAGCAGCAGGTGGCGAACGGGCAGGCCGACTTCGGGGTGGACTGGGTTGCCAGCTTCCTGGCGTTCCGCGACAAGGGCGTGCCCATCGTCAACGTGGCGCAGATCTACCAGTCGAGCGGCCTGCTGCTGGTCTCCAAGAAGACGGCCAACATCGCGAAGGCAGAGGACTTGCAGGGCAAGAAGGTCGGCGTCTGGTACGGCGGCAACGAGTTCGAGTTCCTGGCGCTGATGGACAAGCTGAAGCTGGACCCAGACCGCGACCTGACCATCATCAAGCAGGGTTTCACGATGGACCCGTTCCTTGCGGGGCAGATGGATGCCGCCAGCGCCATGACCTACAACGAGTATCAGGTGGTGCTCTCGTCGGGCCTGAAAGCGGACGACCTCAACGTCATCAACTACAACCAGGAAGGCGTGGGGATGCTTCAGGACAACCTGTTCACGTCTGAGCTCGGCTTTGTCCATTTGAGCGGGAGTTCAAGCGGCGAATGCCAGGGTATCGGTCATGCGGACAAGCAGGGCACGCGGGATTTCGACCATGTCGGGTTGTGGCGGCGACAGAGAAGAAAAGGAAACCGGCCACAACTCGTGGCGCACGAGCGCGAGCGTATCGACAAAGGTTGGCAGGGCTTTGGCGTACCAGGCAGCTTGGCGGATGGGCAGCGGCTGCCCCCGGAGCAGGTAGTGTGCGAACAGGGTGACCA
>JBBQBU010000165.1:0-11055 GCA_038318015.1 Chloroflexota bacterium
TGGCGTGGATCGCAGAGTTCGTGGGCGTCGAATACAACATCGTCTAGGTGGGTTCTGGGTGCGTCTGGCGTGTGTCGCACGCCAGTCGCACTGGCTGTGCGGGCGCGATGAATCGCGCCCCTGCGTCAGGTCATCACACGCATACACCGTCATCTGCCAGGCTGAGCACGTACCTTCTCCCCCTCTCCTGCTTGCGACACCGGGATCCCGCCATAGGAGTAGGGGATGTTGCGGCTGCCGCCACAAAAAGCGGGGCACGGCCCCGCAAATATCGTCCTACGGACGACATCAAAGCCGATGTTCGCGCCGCGTTGCAGCCGTCGTTCGTGCGAGCGGAGGCCGGGGGCGAGGGTTTTACGAGGGGGATTGTATGGCTGAGGCTGTTCGCGTCGCGGCAGTGGTGCCGTGGGAACGCTGTGTCAACTTTGCGGCACGCGCCTACGAGGCCGCGGGGTTGCCGCCCGATCAGGCGCGCGACGCCGCCGAGGCGATTGTCGATGCTGACGGCCATGGCACCGTCACGCACGGCCTGAAGAACCTGCGCGGCTACCTCACCGATGTCACGACGGGCCGCGCCAACCCGAAGCCGAACATCCACGTCGTGAGCGGCGCGAAGACCGGCGTCGTGATGTCGGCTGACAACGCGCTCGGGCACGTGGCGGCGGCGGCCGGCATGCGGAAGGCTATCGAGATCGCAAAGGAGTACGGCATCGGTAACGTCTGGGTGCGCGACAGTAACCACTATGGGCATTCGGGCTACTGGGCCAGCATGGCCGTTCGACAGAACATGATTGGCTTCGCGGTCACGAACGCCTCGGCGGGCATTGCGCCGTTTGGCGGCAAAGAGCCATTGATCGGGAACAACCCGCCGTCCTGGGCGCTGCCGTCACACGTGGCCGACACGAGCGTGCGCCTGCCAGCCTCGGCGTATCAGCCCGTCTTTCTCGACATGGCGTTGAGCGTCGTGGCCGCTAACCGCCTGGACATCTACCGACGACGCGGCGAAGACTTGCCGGACGGTTGGGCGCTCGACAAGGATGGCGAGCCGACGAACAGTGCAACCGCGCGGAGCGAAGGCGGGACGCTCGGCGCGATGGGCGGGTACAAGGGCATCGGCCTAGCCGTGGTCCTCTCAATGATTACGTCGTTCATCGGCGGCAGCCCGTTCGACGATGGCCGGCTGGCTCCCGACCGTCGGCGCATCCCGAGCACCACCGGCCACTGGTTCCAGGCCATCGATATCGGGCAACTGACCGACCTGGAGGAGTTCACCCGGAACGTCAGCGAGGCCCGGGCGCGCATCCAGGCGTCGCCACCAAAGGCTGGCGTTGACCGGGTGTACGCGCCGGGCGACCTGGAGAATGCGAAGGCGACGACGCACCACGTTGAGGGCATCCCGCTGGAGCAGTTCACGCTCGACGACCTGGCCTGGATCGCGGAGCATCTGGGCGTGGAGTACGATCTCGTGTGATGTCAGCGCCTGCCGGCTCGTACGTCTGGCTGTTCACTCCATGGTGTCACCGGGAGCGGTGGGTGCCGCCCACCTTGCCATCCTGCGCCTGCGAAGGATCTCACGCATGCAATCCAGTCAGCGTGAGATCCTTCGACTACGCTCGCAAGCTCGCTCCGCTCAGGATGACATGAAGGAATGCGGGCAAGAACCTCTGGCAGCAGGCTCAGGACAACATTGAGAGCCGGGTGACACGCAGGTGTCGGAAATGAATGTCCCCTCTCCCGCTTGTGGGAGACACGGGGATCCCGCGTTAGCGGAGGGTCCCCGTCGTTCGTGAGGGGCTGAGGGTTCCACCCGCAGGCACGGTCTACCCCCGACTGCCGACCTCTTCCAGCACCGGGCGGGGGGTCGCCGGCCGCGTGCGTTCGCCTTCGTGGGCCGGGGCCGGCGCGGACTTCTTGCGCGATCTGAACGGCCGCCAGTTCCATATCCGCACGATCAGCCCCTGGAAGTCATCGAAGTAGGTGTACATGCAGGGCACCACCAGCAGGCTCAGCACCGTCGAGCTGAGCATGCCGCCGATGATGACAGACGCCATACCCTTGTACGTCTCCGAGCCTTCCTCCAGGCCGATGGCGAGCGGCATTAGTCCCGCGACCAGCGCGACTGTCGTCATCAGGATCGGTCTGAGGCGCGTCTCGCCCGCCTCACGCAACGCCTGGGCGCGGGTGCGCCCCTGCTGCCGCAACGTGTTGGTGTAGTCGATCAGCAAGATACCGTTCTTGCCCACCAGCCCCATCAGCACGATCACACCAATCATCGACAGCAAGTTGAGGGTGTTGCCGGTCAGCGCCAGCCCCGCGAACGCGCCGATGACCGCCAGCGGAAGTGCAAACATTGTGGCGAACGGCAGGATAAAGCTCTCGTAGAGGGCCGCCAGCAGCATGTACTCCAGGATCACCGACAACGCCAGCGCCATGATCAAGTTGCTGAACGCCTTCGTCTGCTGCTCGCTCTGGCCGCCCAGCGACACCACGTAGCCCGACGGGATCGTCCCGTCAGCCTGCATCTGCGTCACGGCGTTCTGCAAGGGCCGCGTCACGTCGTTCAGCGGCACGCCGCCGACGAGGCCAGCGCCAATCGTCACCAGCCGCTGCCGGTTGCGCCGGTCCACCGACGTTGGCCCCGCAACAGCCAACGACTTCGTCACCTGGCCGACCGTGAGGGTGGCCGACTGGCCGCCGCGCGTCGCCGTCATCGGGATGCTCTGAATGCTGGTCAGGTCGGCCCGAGCCTCCGGAGACACCAGCAACCGCACGTCAAGTTCGTCTTGCCCCTCGATCCGCAGCTTCGTCGCCACGCTGCCGTCGATGGCCGTTCGGAGGACGCTGGCCAGCTGCTGCGCCGAGACTCCAGCATCCGCCATCCGCTGCCGATCCGGGATGATCCGCGTCTCGGGGTTGGCCGACGCCACACTGTTGGTCACGTCACGGGCACCGGAAATGTTCTTCAGCGCGGATTCGACGCTCGAAGCGACATTCTGGATCGTCTGCGGATCTTCGCCCGTGATGAGCGCCTGGATCGGCTGCGTGCCGCCGCCGCCGCCGCTGGCCGTTGCCACCCGGATCGTGGCGACTGGGATGTCCCTCGTCAGCGCGATGATCTCGTCGGCGATCTGCGTGTTCGAGCGCGTCCGTTCGTGGAGCTTGTGCAGCACGACCTGGAGCCGTCCGAAGCGGACGCCGCTGTTGCCGACGCCCGCGCCCGCGCCGCCGCCCTGCCCGGAGGCTGCGAGGTAGTACTCAATCTCTGGGATGTTGCCGATGCGGCCGTTGATGATCTTCAGCACGCTCTCGGTGGCTTCCAACGACGAGCCGGGCGGCAACTCGACGTTGACCGTCACCTGCCCATTGTCCGAGGCCGGGATGAACTCGAACTTGATGAGGCCCATCGGTATCATCGCGACGGATGCGGCCAGGGTCAAGACGGCCACCAGCACCGGAATCCAGCGGTGCCGCAAGACCCACCCGAGCGTGGCACCGTAACTTTGGCGCAGCGACGTCATCATGGCCTCGAAGCCGCGCAGGAACAGCCGCCACGGCCCAAACCCCGCTTCCTGGTGGCCGCTCTTGAGCCAGCGCGAGGCGAGCATCGGCGTCAGCGTGAACGAGACGAACAGTGACAGCAGCGTGGCCGACGCAATCACCAGGCCAAACTGGCGGAAGAAGCCGCCGACCGTGCCCGACATGAAGGCCACGGGGGTGAAGACCACCACGTCCACCAGCGTGATCGCGATGGCCGCCAGCCCGATCTCGCTGCGGCCATTGATGGCGGCAGCGTGCGGCTCCTCGCCCATTTCCAGGTGACGGAAGATGTTCTCCAACACCACAATCGAGTCGTCAACCAGCACGCCAATGACCATCACTAGCGCGATGGACGACATCAGGTTCAGGGTGAACCCCATGAAGAGCATCACCAGGAACGTGGTGATGAGTGCGGTCGGGATCGCGAAGAGCACAATCAGCGTGCTGCGGATCGTGTGCAGGAAGACGAGCAGCACCAGTCCTGTCAGTGCGACCGCCTCGATCAGGCTGCGGTACACGCCGTTCAGCGAGTTCCGCGTCGCCACCGAGTTGTCGCTGATGATCGACAGCTTCGCGCCGTTCGGCAACTCTTTGTTTAGCCGCTCGATCTCGGCCCGGACGCCGTCAACCGTCACAATCTCGTTGCTGCCAGACTGCTTGGTGATGGTCAGCGAGACGGCTTCTTGCCCGTTCAGCCAGGTGCGGCTCGTCTGCTTCTTGAAGGTGTCCGCAACCGTCGCGACCTCGCCCAGCCGGATCGTCGCGCCGGTCGGCCCGGCGATCTGGACCTCGCGGACCTCGTCGATAGACTGGAACAGGCCGTAGACGCGCAGGTTGATGCGCTGGCGGCCCTGATCAATGCTGCCGCTCGGCTGGCCCTGGTTCTCGCGTGCCAGCGCCTGCGACACCTGATCGATGGTCAAGCCGTATGCGCGCAGCCGGTTCGGGTCCACCTGAATCTGTATCTCGCGCTGGAGGCCGCCGCTGATCGCGACCGACGCGACGCCGTTCTGCGACTCCAGGCGCGGCTTGATCTTATCGTCAGCGAGTTGGAACACCTGATCCAGCGGCAAGTTTGCGTTCAGGCCAACCTGGAGGACCGGCTGTTGGCCCGGGTCCAGCTTCGAGACGGAGGGGGCGTCAGCATCGGCCGGCAACTGGTTGACGACCGCGCCGACGCGCCGCTGCACGTCGATGGCCGCCGTGTCGATGTTGGCTGAGTCCAGGAACGTAATGGTGATCTGCGAACGGCCCTCAGTCGACGAGGACTGAAGCACGTCGACGTTGGCGATGCCGGCGATGGCATCCTGCAACGGCTGGGTGACCAGGCGGTCGATGTCGTCGGGCGACGCGCCGGAGTACGTCGTCACCACGGTGACAACTGGGAAGTTGATGCTCGGGAACAACTCGGCGTTGAGCCGGGTGAATGACACGATGCCCAGGATGACCATCGCCAGGATGACCATCAGGATAAAGACCGGGCGGTTGATGGCGACGCGTGTCAGACCCATCTCGTCGCACTGACTCCTCGAGTAGAGTGGCGGCCTACCATGACCGACGCCACAGGTTGATGCGGGTCTTCAACAGGTGATGTCGAAGCGCGCAGCGGAAGCACAGCCCCGACGACCACGCGGCAGCTTGCGCTCTGCGAGTGGTTCGACTGGTACGAACAGTCACAGTATATCGAACGATCTGCGGTGACCATGTCCATTTCTCGTCCCTGTTTTGTCACCGTTTTGTGAACATTGGAACCGGTCTGCATACAGATATGCTGGACTTGCGATATCGCCGCCGCCGGTCAGTATGATTAGTTTGATTATACTGAACTGTTCGAGTAAAGGAAAGTATCCTTGACGATCCCCGCTCCAGATTGTCAGCCATCGCCCGTAGTCGCTGCCGCTGTTTTGGCCGGTCGCGACGCTTCGACGGTGGCAGAGCCGGCCACGAAGCAGCCAGCCATCGACTTGATCTGTGGCGCATTTCACGGCTTCATGCGGGCCTTGCATGCGCTGGACCGGCCGGGCTGGGGCGACCTTGACCTGACTATGAGCCAGCTGAAGACGATCATGCTGCTGGTTGATTCTGGCGGGCTGACTGGGCGTGACCTTGCCGACCGGCTTGGCGTCGGCGCGTCGGCGGTGACGGCACTGGTAGACCGTTTGGTGCAGCGCGACTATGTGCGTCGGGAGGAGGACCGCGCGGATCGTCGCGTCTCCTGGGCGCGGCCCACCGAGAAGGCACACGCACTCTTCGAGCGGCTCCACGCGACCCACCGCGAGCGGCTGGCCGATGTCTTGCGGGATCTCTCTGACGAACAACTTCAGCTCGTGGCGCAGGCCATCGGCACGCTGGAGTTGGTTGCAACGCGGCAGGCCGGCATCGCACCCACTCCCACACCACGCACGGGGATGATCTGCTAACGATGTCCGTTGCACACAAGCCTGCTCAGCCTGCTCACATTGGGGGCGCTCCCCCGCCATCACCGGTGTCCATTTCCGCGATCCTGTCCGGCCTCTCGGCCGTGATCTTGGGCGCGTTCATGTCGATTCTGGACGCCACCATCGTGAATGTGGCGCTGCCGACGTTCGGCCGCGTCTTCGAGACGAGCATCCAGTCGCTCCAGTGGATCATCACCGGCTACATGCTGGCGTCGGCCGCCGTGATCCCTCTGTCGGGCTGGCTCAGTGACCGGTTCGGCGCCAAGCGGGTCTATCTCGTGGCGCTGGTGCTGTTCACGGCCGGCTCGGCGCTCTGCGCGATGGCGACCTCCGCGTTCATGCTGACCGTCTTCAGGGTCTTGCAGGGGCTGGGCGGCGGCATGCTGATGCCGGTCGGCATGGCGATTTTGTTTCGCGTCTCCCCGCCGGAGAAGCGCGGCGCGGTGATGGGACTGTTCGGCATCCCGATGCTGCTCGGGCCGGCGCTCGGGCCGGTCATCTCGGGATGGCTGCTGGAGTACGCCTCCTGGCCGTGGATCTTCCTCATCAATCTGCCCATCGGCATCGTTGCGCTGGTGATCGGGCTGCGGTCGCTGCCGGGCCTGGGCGCGGAGAACGTCGACTCGCGGCTCGACACGCTCGGCATGATCCTCGGGCCGATTGCGTTCGCGTCGCTGACCTACGGCATCAGCGAAAGCACCGAATACGGCTGGACCGGGCTGCCGACGCTGCTCGGCATTGGCATCGGCCTCGTCGCGCTGGTGCTGTTCATCGCACGCGAGTTGACGACGACCCAGCCGCTGTTGGAATTGCGCGTCTTCCACAGCCGCGACTTCTCGCTCGCCATCGCCACCAACTGGTTGATGATCGCCGGCCTGTTCGGCACCTTCTTCCTGATCCCGGTCTTTCTCCAGCAGGTGCGCGGCTACTCGCCGTTTCAGACCGGCTTGATTACGTTGCCGAACGCGCTGGTGGCGGCCTGCACCATGCCGCTGGCTGGCCGCATCTACGACCGGGTGGGAGCCCGGCCGCCGGTCTTCATTGGCCTGCTAATCGTCACCGTCTCGTTCTGGCTGCTGACCGGCCTGTCGGCGTCCACGACGGCCTGGGACTTGATGTTGCCGCTGGCGATCATGGGCGGCGGCATGGGCCTGGCGATGATGCCGCTGGGCACGCACGTCCTATCCAGCGCCCCGCGTAATCTCGTCAGCCGCGTCACATCGCTCACGGGTGCCTGCCAGAACGTCGTGGCCTCGCTTGCCATCGCGACGTTCGCCACCCTGTTGCAGACGCACACCCGGGCGAACGCGAACGGCGGCGCGCCCTCACTGGAGGCGCAGGCATCGGCGTTCGGCAGTGTCTACGGCGCGGCCATTTTCATCATCATCCTCGCCGCACTGATGACGCTGACGCTGCGCCGAACCTCGACGCCAAATGGGGCAGGACAGGCCGCCCAGGAGATGGCTCACACCGCGACCTGATACCTCGTGCGGCGCGGTGGCGATGCTGCCGCGCCGTGTGTGATCCTCTGCCGGCGTTCTTCCGTAGACGGCAGCGCGGGTGCGCCGACCAGTGGAGTGTGCATGCCGACCGACGCGACCGTCACCGGATCAGAGAGCCCCGACGTTGCACATCCCGACGCACAGCGCCACGCGCCGCCGGTGCGTGTGCCGGTACCGCGCGCCCGCCTGATTGACCGGGTGGAGCACGGCGGCACGAACGTGCGCCTGACGACTGAGTTTGGCGTGGACCCGCGCTCGCTCCTGGACTTCAGCGTCAACTCGAATCCGCTCGGCACCTCGCCGCGCGCCCTCCGCGCGATGCAACTGGTGGACCCGTCTCTGTATCCGGATAGTGGTTGCTTGCGGCTGGCCTCGGCGCTGGCGGCGGCGCATAGCGTTGGCCCGGACAGCATCCTGGTCGGCAATGGTTCAGTTGAGCTGATCTGGCTGCTGGCGCAGACGTATCTGCAAGCGGGAGATACGGCCCTGATCGTTGGGCCGACCTTCGGTGAGTATGCGGCCGGGGTGCTGCGGACCGGTGCCGCCGTTCTCCAGATAGACGCCAGCGAACAACGCGCGTTTGTGCCGGACGTGGACGGCCTCGCCGCCGCCATTCGCGAGGTTGCGCCGCGCGTCGTCTTCATCTGCAATCCGAACAACCCGACCGGGCAAGTGCTAGAGCAGGACGACATCCGCCGGCTGCTGGCGGCGCTCGGCGACGGCCTGCTGCTGGTGGACGAGGCGTACGTCGATCTGGCGGACGGCGTGGAGTCGGTGACGCCGCTGCTGCGCGAGGATGGCCGGCTGGTCGTGCTACGGTCGCTTACCAAGAGTCACGGACTGGCCGGGCTGCGCCTGGGCTACCTCGTGGCGGCGGAGGCGATCACGGCGGCCGTGGGGCAGGCGCAACCGCCCTGGACGGTCAACGCGCTGGCGCAGGCGGCCGGCATCGCGGCGCTGGGCGACGACGAGTACCTACTGGCTGGGCAGCGGCTGGCGCGTCGTGCCCGAGCCCGCCTGGTGGACGGCTTCGAGAACCTGGGGCTGGCTTGCGTGCCGACGCGCACGAGCTACTGGCTGGTGCGCGTCGGCGACGGTCGCCACGTCCGCGACGAACTGCTGCGACGTGGCATCATGGTCCGTGATTGTCGCTCGTTCGGGTTGCCAGCCTACATCCGGGTGGCCGCCCGCCCGATGGATGAGTGCGACCGGCTGCTCGCGGTGCTTTCCGGACTGGTATCATCAGGAATCGTTGATAGCGATAAGGTGAACTGATGGCGCGTGTACTGGTAGTTGACGACGAGGCGACCCTCGCGGACACGATTCGGTACAACCTCCGACGCGACGGCTACGATGTGCAGGTGGCCGGGGATGGAATCGAGGCATTGCGGCTGGCGCGCGCTGCTGCGCCGGACCTCGTGGTGCTGGACTTGATGCTGCCGGGCCTGGATGGGCTGGAAGTCTGCCGCCAGTTGCGCCGTGAGAGCACCGTACCAATCCTGATGCTGACGGCCAAAGACGACGAGGTAGACAAAATCGTCGGGCTGGAAGTGGGTGCCGACGACTACATGACGAAGCCGTTCAGCATGCGCGAGCTGCTGGCGCGCGTGCGGGCGATGCTCCGTCGGTCGCGGATGGCCCAGCAGGAGACGGATGCTGACGCGCCGCAGTCCGTCCGTTCTGGCGACCTGGAGGCCGACCCGCTCCAGCGGCGCGTCATCCTGGGTGAGAAGTCGCTGCAACTGAAGCCGAAAGAGTTCGACCTGCTGGTGTACCTGATGCAGCAGAAGGGGCGCGTCCTGACCCGCGACCAACTGCTTGAAAAGGTGTGGGGTTACACGTTTGGTGGCGACACCCGGACCGTAGATGTCCATATCCGGTGGCTGCGCGAGAAGATCGAGGAAGAGCCGAGCGCGCCGCGCCGCCTGGAGACAGTGCGCGGCGTTGGGTACCGCTTCGTCGGCTGACGGTCAGCCGGCTACGGGCGCGCCGCTGACACCACGAGGCGAAGGCAGTACCCGGCGCTGGCTGCTCCTTTCGCCGCGAACCGTCCAGGTCAGGCTCAGGCTGCGCGGCGTACGCGCGCTGCTTCTCAGAACGTCCTGACATGGCATCGTCGCTTCGGCAAGGCGACCGATCTCTAGATAGGCCATCGGCAGTTGGCCGTCCGCCAGATTCCGTGGCGAGTGGCGCACCGCCCACCGAAACGTTAACCCGCCGTTTACTCCGGCCCCGTTCCAGTTAAGAGTGGATTAAGCCGCGCTGACTACCCTTTTCCCGTGACCCCACGGAGGGGCCGGATTCTCGAAAGGACCGTCAGCATGGACATCGCGGTAAGCATCCCGACGCCAGTCGTTGAGCACGATGGCCGGCGGCCTGAGCGCTGCGACCGCTGCGGCTCACAGGGTTTCAATCTGCATCAGCGGGCGTCAAAGGCGCTCAAAGACCCTATCCTGCTGCGGGCGGACGTGATCCGCTTCATCTGCAAGCGCTGCCGCAAGACCACGCGGCTCTACCCCGTTGGTGTCGATTCGGCGCGCCAGACGGTGGCGCTCCGTCAGGCTAGCGTGCTGCTCTACTGGCTCGGCCTCTCCTACGACGGCATCCGCGAATTGCTCGGCCACCTTGGCTGCCCCCTCTCGAAGGCAACCGTCTGGGCGAATGTGCGCGCCAGCGGCCTGCTCGGCAATCGGCATCGGCTACGCGCTGATCCTGGCAGCCTGGTCGTGCAGGCCCGGCCCAATGGTGCCGCAGCCCGGATGCTGCTGCGCGGGCGGGCCGTGTCGATTTCGCTGGAGGGCGTCGCGGGCGAACTTCTCCTTGGCGTCAGCACGCTCCAGCCGGACGCTGCCCGGCTGTTCCAGCGCCGGCTGGAAGAGGCAACGCGCCGGCTCGGGCTGAAGACGGCGACCCCGGTGATGCCCGAGGTCGTCCACGGCTAGACGCGCTGCAGCTGCCCGTTCGCACCAGTGCCGCGCACGCGAACATGCCGCCCCGCACGACCGCGACCATCACAGGAGGCCGGGTGACAAACCCGGCCTCCTGCGCATTTTTCGGCAGGTTTCAGCCGGGGCCGCGCGCCGCTACTGTTTGAACGGCTTCAGTGCGTGGTCGTAGAGTGGGCTTTCGTAGGTGCGGACGCGCGGGCGCTGCTGCCGCATGTACTCAAGGCCGCGTTCCAGGCCGTAGCGGCTCGTGTCGTGCAGGCCCATGAAATCGACGCCGTTGTCCACGCCGAAACCGACCAGTTGCCCGTCGGGGTCCAGGTGCCCCGTGATGCCCAGCTCGAAGTAGCGGTGATCTTCGTCGGCGGGTGTCCCCAGGTAGAAGCAGGCCCGCCACGCCACCTCGTCCGGCAGCCGCAAGATGCGCCAGGGCGGCCGGAACAGCCCGCGTCCCCACGACCGGCGCGCGGCGGCGGCAAGCACCGGCTCGACCAGCGGTTCAAGCTGGGTCGCGGCATCATGTTTCAGGCGGAGCCAACGCTCGGCGCGATCAGCGGAATGGTTGGCCGCATCGGCCATGGTTCAGGCATCTCCCTGGGCCGACACGCTGCCAACGTCCGTTCCTGCGCGGCC
>JBBQBU010000166.1:0-11021 GCA_038318015.1 Chloroflexota bacterium
TTCGGCCGTTCGGACCCCGCCGACCAGCGGGTTGTACCCTGCCAGCGGATACCGCCCGGCCAGCACCAGCGGCCAGACCTGCAACCCGAAGGCCAGCACGGCAACTCCGACGAGGACCGCGACCCCCCCGCCGCCGCTCCGGCTTGCAGCCGCGACGGCGACCTCGCGCCGGTGCCGGATGCGCGCCGACAGCCGGCGCGCGCCCTCCAGCCAGCCGACCGCAGCCAGAATCCCCAGCGTCGGCAAGATCGGCAACAGGTAGCGGTCCACCTTCTTCGCGGCGAACGTCAACAACATGACGAACAACATCACGTACCCGAGCAGCGGCCAGATCACCCGTCGTGCCGCCTGCGGCACTCCCAGGACGAACAACAACAACAGGCCGATGACGGTGCCCGGTCCGAGCCGTACCAGCAACGCCACCGGGTAGAACAGCGGCCCCGGGTCGTCGGAGGACTGCCCGAGCAGGAAGTTGCCGGGGCCGTGCGGCGAGCCGCCCAGGTTCGCGCTGAAGGTGAGGGTGCGCCAGAGCGTCGCCACGGGCGTCAGCCAGGCAGCCGGCCACAGGGTCCAGACCACCAGCACGGCGGCCAACACCCAGACTCCCGCCACAAGCAGCGGAGCGGCCCACCAGCGGCCGGGAATCTCGACTGCCGTGTCAGGGGCAAGGGCTGAGTCCGTGCCCGGGGTGGGGGTAGGGGCCGGCGCGCGCCGCCGCTGCCAGCCTTGCCAGCCGAGCAGCAACACGAGCGCCGGCACCAGCGGCCCCAGGAACAGCGCCGTCGTCTTCGTCAGGAACGCGAAGCCGAACGCGACGCCCGCCAGCGCGGCCCAGGCGAGCCGCGCCCGGAGCGTGTCGGCTGCAAGTGCGTCGGCATGTGCACCCACAGCCGCCGGGGTAGGGGCGGGCACAGATCCGGCCATAACAGCAGCGGCCGGGCCAGTGCCGGCGGCCGGGCCGAGGCCAATCGCCAGCAGCAGGGCCAGCAGCGACACGGTCAGGAAGCCGGACAGCAGGCCGTCCATGCCGACCACCGGCCCGACGCCGGCCCAGAATGGTTCGGCGGCCAGCAGCAGCCCCACCACGACGCCAGTGCGCCACCCGAGCAGCCGCGCCGCCAGCACCGCCACGAGGACGACCAGCCCGGCCTGGAGCACTGCGAACGGCATCCGTGCGCGGTCTAGCGCCGGCAGGAAGTCCGGGACCGTTGTCACGTCCGGCGCGCCGCTGCCCCGCTCGAATGGCATGGTGCGGGCGCTCCCGAGGGTCAGCGTGGTCAGCCACATCACCGTCACGCCAGGGTGGCCGGTCAGGTAGGTGCGCCGCCAGTCGCCGGCCGTCAGCCCATGCGCGAAGGTGCCCGACCGCGCAATCCACTGATCCTCGTCCTCGGTGACGGCACCGCCCAGCCCGATGGTCCGCGTGCCGAGCGCCAGCAGGAACAGCATGAGCAGCCCGGCCGACCACCAGACGCCAGCCAATGGCACGCCGGTGCCGGGGCGAGCCGGGGCGACCGCCTGCCGTGCTCCCGCCCCCTCGGCGCTGTGTGCGCCGACAGCTGCTTTCATGCCATCTTCATCTGCAACGACAATGCTACCCCTGGTGAAAATCGCCCTGGAAGGCTCGGACCCGTGGCGCACGCCGGCACAGGCGCACCCCCCGCAATGCTAGCATCAGGCAAGAGCGCCTGGGGTCGCTTCAACAGGGCCAGCATCCCCATTGCGCTCGTGCTGCTGGCGGTCGTCGCCTGCCTGGTGCGCGCCAACGGTATTCCTGCTGTGCAAGGCACCATGGGGCGCGACGAGGCCCGGCTGGCGCTGGCCGCGCGCGGCATCCTTGACCACGGCCTTCCCATCATGGGTGACGGCTTCCTCTACACGCGCGGCCTGCTCCCAGCCTACCTGAACGCGCTGACGTTCGCTGTTCTCGGCTCGTCTGACCAGGCAGCACGCATGTCGGACCTCGTGTTCTCGACGCTGCTGGTGGTGGCGGTGTACCAGTTGGGCCGGCTGGCCGGAGGGCCACGGCCCGCGCTCGCCGCCGCGCTGATCGTGGCGTTCTCGCCGCCGCTGGTCTTGCAGGCCCGCGAGGCGTGGCTGTACTCCACGTTCTTGCTGTGGCTGACGCTGGCGGTCGGCTGGCTTGTGCGGGACGCTCCCGGCGACCGGTTGCGGGCGGGCCTTGCGGCCGTGGCGGCGCTGCTGTCGCACGAACTGGCCGTGCTGTTCGTACCGGTCGCGCTGCTGATCGACCTGGGCCGGGCGTGGCACGCCCGGCAGGCCCGGCGGCGCGCTGGCGTGACGGCCGGGGCGCTGCCGCATGTGACGGATCGGACGTGGCCGCGTTCTGGGCGGATGGTGCTGGTGTTCTGGGCGCTGCTCCTGGTGGGTGTCGGCACGGTCGGCGCGCTGTCGATGCTGCTGCGCTCGCAGACGCTTGGCGGCCCGACGGTTGAGATCCAGGAGTATCTACGGCCGGGCTTCGATCTGCGCGGCCTCACCCTGAGCTTCGGCATCCTCGGCCGCTGGCATCCGTGGCTGTTGCCGGTCGCCGTGCTGGGGTTCCCGTGGTCGCGCAGGAGCTGGCGGGCGTTCGTCGCTGGGCGCGGCCTGATGCCGTGCTTGCTGATGGCCGTGGTGGTCATCTGCTTCAACAGCTTTGGGCTGGTGCGGCGCGGCGAATCGCGGTACATGCTGGCGGCGGTACCGTTCCTCGCCGTCGCCGCAGCGGTCGCGCTGGACCGGCTCGGGCCGCCCCTCATCACGGCGCTGACCGGTTGGCGGATGCGCGGCCAGATGCGCCAACTGGTACGGGTGCTCCTGCTGACGCTGCTGGTGGCCGCCAACTTCGACCCGGTGCGGCTGGTGCTGGATGCGAACGCGCGGGCGGTGCCGGATACCTGGGTGCAGGCCGTCGCGGATCGTCAACCAACCGACTTGATCGTCAGCTTCGCCCCGACGCTGACCAGCTACTATCTCGGCCGCACCGATTTCTGGCTGCGGACGGAGGGGTACGCCAAGTACGTCTGGAACGCGCCGCCGCCCCTGCGCGATGTCCACACCAGCGCCGTCGTCCTCCGTAACCAGGGCGAACTGGACCGACTGTTGCTGGTGCCACATCAGGGTCGGACCGTCTGGGTGGTGTTAGCGAGCGACCCGTCAACCGAGACGTTGCGCGTCCTCCGGGCGATGGAGGAGCAGCTTATGAACCTCGCGGTGGAGACGCGGCGGCCGTCAGATGGGCGCGTGGTGCTGAAGCTGGAGTTGTAGACGCGAAACGCAGCGCACATCCGGTCGGTAGGTACATCCGGCCGGGCTACCATCCCTCCATGCAGAACATCTACGACGACCCGCGCTTTTTCGCCGGCTACCGCGAACTGCGCGACACCGGACGCGGCATCAACGAAGCGATTGAGCAGCCGGCGCTGCGCGGCTTGCTGCCGGTGCTGGCGGGCCTGGACGTGCTCGACCTGGGCTGCGGCGACGGCGAGCTTGCCCGCTGGTGCGTGGAGCAGGGAGTGCGGCGCGTCGTGGGCGTCGATCTGTCAAACAGGATGTTGGCGCTGGCTCGCGAGCGCACCGCCGAGGGCCGCCGGCACACCCGGATTCAGTACGTGCGGTCGGCGCTGGAGCAGGCCGCCTTCGCGCCGGCCTCGTTCGACATCGTGACCAGTTCGTTCGCCCTGCACTACGTCGAAGATTACGCCGAAATGATGCGGCGTGTGGCTGACTGGCTACGGCCGGGCGGCACGCTGGTCTACTCGGTGGAGCACCCGGTCGTGACGGCGCAGGTGGCAAAACAGGGCTGGGTGGCGGACCACGTCGGGCGGCGGCTGTTCTGGGCGCTGGACGACTACGCCGACGAGAGCATCCGGCACCAACGCTGGTTCGTGGACGGCGTGGTCAAGTACCACCGCACCGTCGCGTCGCTGGTGAACGGCGTGCTCGCGGCCGGCCTCGTGCTGGTGCGCCTGGAGGAGCCGGTGCCCTTGCCCGAGGCGGTGCGTGCCCGCGTTGACCTCGTGGACGACCGCCGCCGGCCGCCCGTGCTGGTGCTGGCGGCCGTGAAACCTCAGCGGTGAAGCGTCAGCGGTGAAGCGTCAGGGCGTCCGCTTCGGCGCGACGTAGAACGGCAGCACCTTCCCGACGCGCGTCGCGAGGGGCGAAGCGCGGAGCACCTGAAGCGTCCCAGCCTGGGCCAGCAGCGCCGCATGGAAGTGTGTTGACGGACTGCCTCGGCCAAGCTCCGCCAGCAGGCGCGCGCAGACGGCCGCCTCGTCAACCGGCCCGACAGACGGGCTGACCCGCAGGACGAACCGCGCGATACCCGTCGCCGCCTCTTCCTCGACAAGCTGGTAGTCCAGGCTGGTGCCGCCGAACGCACGCGGCAAGATCTCTTCCAGCAGGTGCGTCAGCTCGGACCGCGCGAAGGTGACGCCCTCGCCAGATAGCTTCTCGAAGCTCCGCACCTGTGAGAGATGCGTGCGGAGGCCGAGTGCCCCCAACTGGCAACCGCAGTCGCGTTCCTCGACCACCGCCACGTCGCCAAGCTCGACGTTCAGCGCCATCTTCGGGTCCGTTGACGAGATGGACGTAAACAGCAGGGCATCGACGAGCGGGCCATCAACGACGGTCTCACGCTCGTGCTGCACGACGGCGTAGCGGTCGGCCGCAAAGTGAAGGTCGTCCGGCGCGGTGCTGCCGGCGCAGGAGTAGCCCAGCGTGTTCAACTCAATGGAGCCGTAGTTGGCGATGACCTGCGCGCCGCACGCCAGCAGCTGCTGGTGCCGCGCTGGCGTCATCGGCTCACCCTCGGCGATGAACGTCACACCCGACAGGTCCAGCCCCAGCCGCTCGGCCTCACTGGCGACGCGCACCGCCTGACTGACAATCGTCGTCACCACCAGGCGTGGTGATCCAGCCTGCCGCGCCGCCAGGATGCGCGCCATCCTGGCGGGGTCGCGCATGTCCCGGAAGCGCGGCAGCGGAAAGGGGTAGCCGCCCAGGTGTCCGACCGCCGCAAGGTAGCGCGACCCAAGCCCGATCTGCCACGCCAGCGGCCGGACTGGGTGGTACCACGCCTCGATGGGCCGCCCGAGCCGTGAGAACATCATCATCCAGTCGGCCGGGCCGTTCAGCCAGAGCAGGTGCCGCGACTGCTCGATGCCGTGCGCGGCCAACGCGACGCCGACGAAGCCCGCCACGCCGTCGAACGAGGCGAGCGACCGGGGGATGCGGTTGGGCCGTCCACGGCTGCCACCGGTCAGGCCGAGGTAGTGCGGGCGGATCCGCGGGTTGTCAAACTCCCAGTCCTCGAACCAGAGCCGCTGGCTGCCCCGGACGACCGGTCCGCGTCCCTTGAACTCGTCGAAGGCGACGTAGACGCCAGCCGCCGCCAGCCGCGTCAGCGTCCCAGCGAGTCCCTCACGGGCGAGCATGGCTCGCACGTCGCCCGGCTCGCAGGCGGCCAGCGCCAGGAGCCGGTTGTACGGACTCTGCGGCTGGGCAAAGACGGCGTGCTCCAGCATGAAGAGGACGCTCTGTTCGCGCGTGGCGAGGCGCTGCCGGATGCCGGCCCGCGCGGCGTCCAGCGTGAGCGGCTGCCGAACGAATGCGGGCAAGTCCCGCGCCAGCCGCCCGAGCATGGCTGCTTCCTGGGCACGCTCCCGCAAGGCCCGGCGGAATGACGCGGCCCGTCCGTGACGAGGTGGCCTGTCAGGTGCTGTGTCTGCATGCGGCGGGGTCAGCCCCTCGGATGCCGGCGTCAGCGGGGTGGGTGCGTGCGTGTCAGGGCGCGGTGCCGGCGGTGCCATATCATCAAGACCGTAGCAGCCAACCCGCGCATCGGTCACGGTGGCCCGCCGTTCTGTGCCCGAACACCCAGTATCCGGGCGATCCAGCCAGTCGATCACGGCGTTTCGGCCGGCCGTACAATGGAAGCCGGAGGGCGCGTCATGGCAGTAGCAGCAACGGACGTGACATCGGAATCGTTGACAGCCCAGCTTCGACCCCGGCTGTTCACTGTTGACGACATTGAAGGGATGGTGAGGTCGGGCATTCTGCACCACGGCGAGCGCGTTGAACTCATTGAAGGGCAGATCGTCGAAATGCACGCGATGGGGACCAGGCACATCTGGGCCGTCAACCGGCTCTGTCGCATCTTCAATCGTCGGGATGACGTTCAAGTCAGCCCGCAGAATACGCTCGAACTCCACGACCATTCAGGTCCAGAGCCTGATATCGTCGTCCTCCCGGTGTCGGTTTCCGAGGCGCACCGGCCAACGGCGGGAGATACGCTCCTGGTCGTCGAAGTAGCCGACACGTCGCTCGTGTACGACCGGCAGACGAAGGGGCCGCTCTATGCCCGCGCTGGCGTGCCCGAATACTGGCTGGTTGATCTCAACGACGAGCGCATTGAGCAGTACCGCGAGCCGTCGGCGGCCGGCTACCGCGCCATGCACCTGTTTTTGCGCGGCGAGACGCTGTCACCCGTCTTCGCCCCAGACCTGACCGTCCAGGTTGATGATGTGCTGGGGCCGCCCGCCACGCCTGCCACCGACTGACCCTGCTCGCCAGCCAGCCGCCGCGCCCGTCGTCAGTCGCGGTGCTGCCCGCGCCGGGTAGAATCCGCCGCAGGGGCCGTCCACGCTGGCGACGGCGATCGTGGGCGGGTTGAAGGCCCAACCGCTGGCGGAGGGGGAGCGCGCATGGCAGGATCGGCCGAGAGTGGCGCGAGCGAGGGAGAGGCGCGAACGGGGCCATTGGCCGGCGTGCGGGTGCTGGAGCTTGGCTCGCTGATCGCCGGGCCGTTCAGCGGCCGGGTGCTCGCAGACTTCGGGGCTGAGGTGGTGAAGATCGAGCCGCCGGGTGACGGCGACCCGCTACGGACCTGGAGCCTCGTCACCGAGCACGGCTCGCTGTGGGCGCTCACGCAGTCGCGCAACAAGCAGAGCGTGACCGTGGACTTGCGGACGGCCGAGGGGCGCGACATCGTGCGGCGGCTCGCCCTTGAGAGTCAGGTGGTCATCGAGAACTTTCGCCCCGGCCGCTTGGAAGCATGGGGGCTGGGCTTCGAGGATCTCTCGAAGGAGAACCCGGCCCTGGTGATGGTCCGCATTTCCGGCTTCGGGCAGACTGGGCCGTACAGCCACCGGCCGGGCTTCGGGAACATCACCGAGTCGATGGGCGGCCTGCGGTATATCACCGGCAACCCGGACGGCCCGCCCATGCGCGTGGGCCTGAGCATCGGGGATAGCATCGCCGCACTGTACGCCGTCATCGGCACGCTGCTGGCTCTGCGTGAGGCCGAGCGAACGGGCCAGGGGCAAGTCGTGGACGTGGCCCTTTCGGAATCCGTGTTCTCGATGCTCGAATCCATCGTGCCAGAGTACGGGTACGACGGCCGCGTGCGCGAGCGCAGCGGCAACCACCTGGGCGGCGCAGCCCCCACCAACATGTACCCGACCGGCGACGGGCGCTGGCTGGCGATCGGCGCAAACGGCGACGGCATCTTCAAGCGGTTCACGGCGGCCATCGGGCAACCGGGACTGGCGGAAGACCCGCGCTTCTCGACGAACCAGGCCCGCCGTGCCAACGTGGTCGTCCTTGACGCACTGATCGCCGAGTGGACCGCCACCCTGACTCTTGACGATGCGATGGTCGTGCTGGACGGTGCCGACGTGCCGGCCGGCCCGGTCTACTCGGTGGCAGATATCGCCAACGACCCGCAGTATCAGGCGCGCGAGATGCTGGTGAACCTGCCGGACGACCGCCTGGGGCACCTGTTGATGCCCGGCGTGGTGCCGAAGCTGAGCCGGACACCGGGGGCGGTGCGGACGGCCGGCCCGGACCTGGGCGCGCACACGCTGGGCGTGCTTGGCGGGTTGCTCGGCCTGGACGCTGAGGCGCTGGCTGCGTTGCAGGCGCGCAAGGTCATCTGAGGGCCGCACACCAGGAACCGTCTGGGTGACCCGTCAGCAGGCGGCGCGTCAGGCGGGGGCCGTGTGTTCCCGCAGCCACGCCGCCAGCGCCGCCTCGCCCTCAGCCGGGTTTACGCCCGGTTGTGCCGCTCCGAGCAGCGCCGCCGCGAACTCCAAAGGTTCCCCGGTCACTTCATAGCCGTTGAGGTCAAGGAAGAAGACCACGGCAGCGTAGCCAGCCCGCTTGTTGCCCTCAACGAACGGTTGCGACCGGCTGATCCCATTTCCCAGCGCCGCAGCCTGCTCAAAGAGATCGGCCTCCTGATAGTGTGCGAGAAACTGCGGACGCATCACCGCCGATTCCAGCAACCCACGATCACGGAGACCTTGTGGCTCCTCGTTGGTTTCGTGCATGGCACGGATCTGAAGGTCGATGACATCGTCGGTCGTCAGATACTCTGTCATTGGTCCACACTCGCCACAACGTTTGCCCCCTTAATTGTCTTTGAGATACTGCAACGCCTCGCGATGCTTGGCGAACAGGCGGTCAGCATTGCGGGCAAGCTCAGGCCGGAGCTTCGGCAGCACGGCCATCTGCTCCAGCGTGATCTGCACGAGGTCTTCCACCTTGATGCCGTGCTGCTGCGCCACGTCGGCAGGGATGGTCACGACGAGGCTGTTGCCGACCTTGCGGACCTTCTGGGGCGTCGGAATAGTGAACTGCACGGTACGGCCTCCAAGACTAGGGATGGCTACAGTATATACCGTTATGCCGCCACAGTGCGATGCTGTGGACGCTGGCCGCAAAGATGCCTGCATGGTGGCGTCGGCGCGCGAGCCACGAACGCGCATGAATGCGGGGTGTTGCGTCGCATGGCCCGCGCGAAACTGGTAGAACATTCGCGCGGCACGCCGGTTCGACGACACCTCGCCCAGCACGCCGACGTGAGGTGCAAGGGAGCGCACAGGCACCGATGAAGACCCGAGACCTTCGCATCGAAAGCATCCGGCCGCTGATCTCGCCGTCGATCCTCCTCGAAGAACTGCCGCTTACGGACGCCGGCTCGGTCACGGTCGCACGGGCGCGCGACGAGGTCGTCCGCATCCTCGATGGCGAGGATGACCGCCTGATCGTGGTTGTCGGGCCATGTTCGATCCACGACCTTGAAGCCGGCATGGAGTACGGCCGCCGCCTGAAGCTGCTCGCCGATGAGCTGGCGCAGGATTTGTGCGTCGTGATGCGCGTCTACTTCGAGAAGCCGCGCACGACGGTTGGCTGGAAGGGGCTCATCAACGACCCCCACCTTGACGGCACCTGCCGGTCGAACGAGGGGCTGCGGCTGGCCCGCCACCTGCTGCTCGACCTGCTGGAGATCGGCGTGCCGGCCGGCTGCGAGTTCCTGGACCCGATCTCGCCGCAGTTCATCTCCGACCTGATGGTCTGGGGCGCTATCGGCGCGCGGACGACCGAGAGCCAGGTGCACCGTCAACTGGCCTCCGGGCTGTCCGTGCCGGTCGGCTTCAAGAACGGGACCGACGGCAGCATGCAGGTGGCCGTCGATGCGCTGCGGGCTGCGGCGCACCCGCACAGCTTCCTGGGCGTGACCGACCAGGGGCTTGCGGCCATCGTGACCACGCGCGGCAACGAGGACACCCATGTCATCCTGCGCGGCGGCACGAGCGGCACCAACTACGACCGCGACAGCGTACAGGCGGCCCTGAACGCCGTCGAGCGTGCCCGACTGCCGCGCCGCGTGATGATCGACACGAGCCACGGCAACAGCAACAAGGATCACGCGCAGCAGCCTGTCGTGGCGCACGACATCGCGGAGCAGATCGCGGCCGGCGAGCGCGGCATCATCGGCATCCTGCTCGAAAGCTTCCTGGTGGATGGCCGGCAGGATCTAGTGGACCGCGAGAGCCTCGTCTACGGCCAGAGCATCACCGACGCCTGCATGGGCTGGGAGATGACGGTGCCCGTGCTGCATGAGCTTGCGGCAGCCGTGCGCTCCCGCCGCGAGGCGCGCGTGCCGGTCGCCTGATCCGGAACCACACCGGACCCTACAGGAGTAGCTGCGACGCACCCCCTGTCTCACGCCCACCCCAATGTCACGACACCCTCTGTGTCATGGCACACCCTCTGTGTCACGGCACACCCCCATGTCATCCCGAGTGGAGCGAGCCTGCGAGCGCAATCGAGGGATCTCTAGCCTGGGATATCCGAAGCCGAGATCCCTCCACTCCGCTCGCAAGCTCGCTGCGGTCGGGATGACGTGGACGGAGCGGCTCGCTGCGGTCGGGACGACATGGACGGAGCGGCTCGCTGCGGTCGGGATGACATGGACGGGACTCCTTCACCTTGCGGGGTCACGCCTGCACTGCGCGGGGTCACGCCTGCGCTGTACAACCGGGCCGCAACGCTCAGCGGACAGCGAGGCTGGTGGCGGGTAGCGCGTCTTCTGGCGGCCCGCAGAGGGCGTCCGCGAGCCAGGCGCGCGCGTACCCCGTAAGGTCGGCTGGCAGGGCATCTGGCGCGAACCAGTCCCACGCCAGCCCCTCGTCGTTGCCGCGCAGGGTGCCTGCGACCACCGTGCAGCGGAACAGCGTCGTGACGAAGTGGACGATGCGGCCATCCGGGTAGGCCACCACCATGTACGCAGGATCGGAGTAGATGCCGACGACGCGCTCGATGGCGACGGTCAGCGCCGTCTCTTCGCGTAGCTCGCGGTGCAGCGCCGCCAGCACCGTTTCGCCAACCTCGACGGTGCCGCTGGGGGGTGCCCAGCCGCCGCCGACCCGCCGCTGATGTAGCAGCACGCGGCCGTCAGCATCGAGCAGGCAGGCGGCCACTCCGGGCCGGATCGCGGTCGGTCGGGCGCTCATAACCGCCTCATTGGGCGCCTATTCGGCGCACTTCGTATGCCCATCCGCTGCCAGAACGCGCTGACCGGCAGGTGCCGCATGACCAGCCGTGCCGTCGCCAGTGGCGTCCGCCGGTCATATGTATGACTCGCGGCTGGTAGCGGGGCGCTCGGCACGGTTGGTTGCATCAGTAGCGCCGGCCGCGCTGCCGCCGAATGTCAAACTTCGCCGTCCGGGCGA
>JBBQBU010000167.1:0-10968 GCA_038318015.1 Chloroflexota bacterium
CGCGATGACGGCCGCGCGGGTCACCGCCAGCATTGAGGCATTGGGACCACCCGCCCCTGACGGCTGGGTGCACGCCACCATCCCCGTCGAGTCGTTGCGGCACGCGGAGGTGGAGTTGCTGCGGTTGGGTGCGGACGTAGAGGTACTGGAGCCGCCCGAGTTGCGCGCCCGGCTGGCCGCAACTGCGGCAGCGATGGCCGCGCTGTACGCAGACCATTCGTCGTGCGAAGCCATGTCCGTGAACGAGAACACGGCGCAGCCGTCTGGTATCCTGCCTCGATAGCGCTTTGCCGGACTGGCACGGCTTGCGCCCCCTGGGAGGGACTCCGTGAAGGCTGCAATTCTGACCGACTATCAGACGCCCCTCATCATTGAGGACGTGCAGATTGACTCGCCGAAGGCCGGCGAAGTCAAGGTGAAGATCCTGGCGACGGGCGTCTGCCACAGCGACTACCACGTCATGAAGGGCGAATGGAAGTTTCCGCTGCCGGTGCTGCTCGGGCACGAGGCGTCGGGCATCGTCGAAGAGGTCGGGGCGGGCGTCACCGGCCTGAAGCCGGGCGACCGTGCGGCCCTGTCGTTCCGGCCGTGGTGCGGGCGTTGCCGCCTCTGCATCATCGGAAAAACGGTCCTCTGCGAAGGGTACACCGGCGACCGCTTCAAGATGCACGACGGCACCTCGCGGGTGCATTGGAACGGCCAGGATCTTGGCGTGCTGGGCCGGATGGGCAGCTTTGCGGAGTACGTCGTGATGCCGGCCGAGCAGGTCGTGCCGGTCCCCCAGGAGATCGACGCGGAGTCGCTGGCGCTGATCGGCTGCGCGGTGACGACCGGCGTGGGCGCGGTGTTGAACACGGCGCAGGTGCAGCCAGGTAGCACGGTTGCCGTCATCGGGTGCGGCGGCGTGGGACTGAACGTGGTACAGGGCGCGAAGATCGCTGGGGCCAGCCGGATCATCGCCGTGGACCTGCTCGACAACAAGTTGGACTACGCCAGCGCGTTCGGCGCGACCGATCTGGTCAACGGCTCGAAGGGCGACGCCGTGGAGCAGGTGCAGGAGTTGACCGGCGGCGGCGTGGACTACGCCTTTGAGGTCATCGGCAACGCAAAGACGGTCGAGCAGGCGATCAAGATGATCCGCCCGGCCGGGACCACCGTCATCGTCGGCATGGCCCCGCAGAACCAGATCGCCGGCTTCGATCCGCTGCTGTTCGTGCAGAAGGAAGCGCGGCTGCTCGGCTCCTGGTACGGCTCGTCACGCCCGCGCCTGGACTTCCAGCGGTTCATCAACATGACGATTGAGGGCAAGCTGAAGGTCAAGGAGATGATCTCGGCCAGCTACCCGCTGTCGGAGATCAACGAAGCGTACGACCGGCTCGGTCGCGGTGAAGTCGCCCGGAGCGTCATCACCTTCCCAGCCTGAGCCGCGCAGTCGTGCCCTCACCCCATGTCATCCTGAGCGCAGCGAAGGATCCCACAGAGACAACCGGCGGCACGGGTGAGATCCTTCGGCTTCGCTCGCAGGCTCGCTCCGCTCAGGATGACATGGGTTGGCTATGGCACACGGCCACTGCGCTGCGCTCGGGGTGGCGTGGTGGCCGGACGGCTGCCGGACGGTGGCGTGCGCAGGGTGGCATGGTGGCCGGACGGCTGCCGGACGGTGGCGTGCTCAGGGTGGCGTGGTGGCCGGACGGCTGCCGGACGGTGGCGGGCTCAGGGTGACACCGCGAGACGGCACGTCCATGCACTGGGGGCCGTCAGGCGACCCGGTCGCCCTGGTCCACCACCACCCAGCCGTCCTTCACGACGGCCCGGATCGGGTCGTCATCAAGGCCGAACGGCAAGTGCGCGTAGCTCGACGTGTTCAAGATCAACAGGTCGGCGCGCTTGCCCGGCTCGATTGGCCCCACATCGTCGCCCAGGCCACTTGCAAACGCGGCGTTCACCGTGGCCGCCATCAGCGACTCGGCTGGCGTCATGCCCAGCGTCCTGCACGCAAACTTGATGATGTCCAGCATTGTCATCGGCGAGCCGCCAATCGGGCCGCCGCCAGACCCGAGCGCCAGCGGCACCCCCAGCTCAATCAGCCGGCGGGCGCAGCGCTTGCCCCACTCTTCGATGCCGTCCACGCCCACCGACAGGATGACGGTCAGGCCAGTGTCAGCCAGGCGAAGCATATCGTCGGAAGACGGCTCGTCCAGCAGCACGATGGATTCGACGCCCATCTCGTCGGCAAAGTCCAGGACGCCAGGGTGCGACGTGGCGCTCAGTTCCAGGCGCCGGCGGAGGCCGTGCTTCTGGGCTGCCCGCAGCAGCCGCCAACTCTGTTCCAGCGACAGCGCCGTGTGGTCGGCCGCCAGAGTGAACAGCGTCGCCAACTCTTCAGTGGCGACATCAGGCAGCAGTTCGTGGGTCAACAGTTCGACATACTCATCAGCCGTGATCCGCTGCTCGGTCGGCGAGATGCCGGCCGCGCGGAACGCTCCAACGACTGACAGCGGCCCAACCTCGGTGATCGCCTGCACGGCGCGCAACAGCGCCAACTCGTCGTCCGGATTCAGCAAGTAGCCGCTGGTGAGCACCAGGCCTGTCGTCCCGCGCAGGAGCATCGCATCGAAGCGCCGCCAGAGCGCCGCGATAAGGTCACGCTCGGAGAGGGCCAGCGCCGCCGCCAACGGGTCAACCGCCGGCCGCATCCGCCGGCGCGATGCCGCCGCGCCGCGCCCGGTCGGTTCGTCATCCGTGGAAACGACCGCTTCGGCGCACGAGTCGATGAAGCCGGGCACAATCGAGCAGCCGCTTGCATTGTAAATGCGCGCCTTTGCCGAAAGGTCAACGGCATCTCGCACGCATGCCGATGGCCCAACGGCCAGCACGCGGCCGTCGCCACCAATTGCAACCGCGCCATCATGGATCAGCCCCGGGTCACCCTGCCACAGACCGCCACGCGCGCCATCACCGAAGGACCACCCGAGCGTCACCAGCTCCGAGGCGTGCTCAATCAGAAGGGTGGCACGGTCAGCCGGGAGCACTGCCGGACGTTCACGGGTCACTTCGAGTAGCATCTCCTGCCCTGCTCGCAATTTCTGGTCGATTCGTCAGTGCGTCCGCGACATGGGATTGCGCGGTGAAAGACGTCTGCCATTCACAACGGCGGGGCGGCATCCGGGGGGTCGGCTTAAGCCGCGACCGCTGACGGATCATCCATCGACCTGCGCCAGAGCACCTCCAGTATGCCGTGTCCGTGCGAATGATGCTGCCGGCCTGCATCGGTGGCACGCCCCTTGCTTTTCGAGGAGCGGCCTGAACCACGACTAGCCCGGCGGCGCTGGCCCCGACGCGCACATGAGACGCGCCCAGATCGCAGGCCGCGCGTCTGCACCCGGTAACCGACCCTGACCCCGGCGCTGAGCGGGTGCAGCGCAGTGAGAGGAGCACCGCCGATGAACAGCACGGCGAACGAACTCAGGACGGCCGAACTCCCTGGCTCGCCGGGCGTGCCGGCACCATCAGCGGAGGGCGGGCGTCACGTTGAGCGTGGCACGGCGCTGCCGGCCGTCGTGGCTGTCGATATCGGCAAGACATTTGGCGACAACACGGTCGTACAGGGGCTGTCGTTCGAGGTGCAGCGCGGCACCATCTTCGGCATCATCGGGCCGAGCGGCTGCGGCAAGACGACCATCGTCCGCATGATGCTCGGCGTGATGCGGCCCACCGCTGGCGACCTTCGGGTGCTGGAGCGCGAGCCACACACGTTCCGTCGCCGCGACCGAGAGCGCCTCGGCTACATGCCGCAACAGTTTGTGCTCTTCCCCGAATTGTCGGTGTTGGAGAACATGGGGTTCGCGGCATCCATCTACGGCATGGGCTTCATCGGGCGGGGCAAGCGCATCCGTCGGACCCTCGAACTGGTCGAGTTGTGGGACGCCCGCAACCGACCTGCGGGCCAACTGAGCGGCGGCATGCAGCGCCGGCTCGAACTGGCCGCCACGCTGATCCACGAGCCTGAAGTCCTCTTTCTGGACGAGCCGACCGCCGGCATCGACCCGGTGTTGCGCGCCAAGTTCTGGGACCACTTCCGCGCGCTTCGGAACGAGGGCCGAACCCTGATTATCACCACCCAGTACGTCACCGAGTCCGAGTACTGCGACGAAATCCTGGTGTTGCGCGACGGCCAGAAGGTGGCGACCGGCTCGCCCGAAGAGGTCCGGCGGCTGGCGATGGGCGGCGAGGTCGTGACCGTCGTCGGGGCCGACCTGAACCGGCGCGCCGTCGCGGCGATCCGCGAGGTGCCGGACGTGCTGAAAGTCACCTGGAGCGGCAGCGACCGCCTGAAAGTCGTCGTTGAGGATGCTGGCGTCGCGGTCCCGTTGATCCTGGACACGCTGCGGGCCGCCAGCATCGAGGTCGAAGAAGTGAGCGAGGAGCACGTCAGCTTTGACGACGTGTTCGTGCAGTTGATGGACGCGCAGGCTGTGGGAGTGGACCGTGCTCAGGGCGATCGCTGACCCGTTCGTAGGTGCCGGCAAGGGGACGATCCGGACCTCATCATTTTTCTTCAAAGAGATCTGGGCGGCGATCCGCCAGCCGCGCCTGATCCTGAGCGTGCTGCTCGGCCCGTTCCTGATCCTGGCGGCGTTCGGCATCGGCTACCGGGGCCAGACGCCCCAGCTTGATACGACGCTGGTCATCCCGAACGACGAGCGCCTGCCCGAAGACCCCGCCGCCTATAAGGATCTGTTCAGCTCGGTCTTCGTGCTTCAGGGAGTGACGAGGGACCGCGCCGCCGCCGAGGAAACGCTGGCGCGCGGCCAGACCGACGTGGTGGTCATCGTACCGGAGCAGCCGGACCAGGCGGTCCTGGCTGGCAACCACGCGCAATTCGACGTGCAGTTCCGCGAGATCGACCCGTTGCAAGCTGCGTGGGTACGGTACTTCTCCACCGTGGCCGTGCAGGAGGTGAACCGGCGGGTGTTGGCCGATCTGCTGGGCAACAGCCGCGAGCCGCTGGACCGCGCGGCTCAGGCCGCCGGACAGGTCCGCGAGCAATCCGACGCACTGGCCGGCGACTTGCAGCGCGGCGACGCGGTGTCGGCAGCGGTGCGCGTGGTGGCAATGCGGCAGGCGCTGCAGGGAGCGCGGTCGTCGCCGGGCTACAGCGTCTTGTCGGCACTGGGTGGTAAGGACGCGGACCCGCTGGCCCCCGCCGAGATGGAGGTCGCAGCGATTGAGGCTGACCTGTTGCGCGGCCAGGTGAACACGCCCGACCAATTGGCGCGTGCCCAGCGGCTGCAGCAAGCGTCTCGGACGATGGAGCAGGAGGCGCAACAGGTGACGCGGGTGCCGCCGGACGTGCTGGCCGCGCCGTTCTCGGTGGCCGCAACGAACACCGTCCCCGCCGAACCGACCGCCATCGGCTTCTTCACGCCGGCGGTAGTGGCGCTCTTGCTCCAGCACATCGCCGTCAGCCTCGCGTCGCTGTCGATGGTGCGCGACCGCTTGCTCGGGGCGATGGAGGTCTACCGCGTCGCGCCGGTCCTGCCGCTGGAGATCATCCTCGGCAAGTCGCTGAGCTACGGGCTCCTGCTGTCGGTCGTCGGGGTCGTCCTGGTGCTCCTGGTCAATCGGCTGCTTGGCGTGCCGATGCTGGGAGACGTGCGCTGGGCGGCCGCGTCGCTCGGGCTGCTGCTGTTCTCCTCGTTAGGCGTCGGCTTCTTCATCGCCGGGCTGGCCGAGACGGAGACGCAGGCCGTCCAGTTGGCGATGCTGGTGCTGCTGTCCTCGATCTTCTTCGGGGGGTTCTTCCTGGCACTGGAAACCCTCTGGGAGCCGGTCCGCGCGATTAGTTACGTGCTGCCGGTGACGCACGGCGCACAGGGCCTGCGCGAGGTGATGTTGCGCGGCGCGACTCCCGATCCGATCAGCCTGGCGGCGCTGGCGGCCATTGGCGTGGTGAGCTATGCGCTGGCGTCACTGGAACTGTCGCGCCGGATGGCAACGCAGTAGGCCCGATACAAGGTGCCACGCGGTTCTGCGCGTCGGCTTCGTCACCCCGGCTCGACGCCGCGTGGATTGGTCGCGGTCGATCCGCGAGGCACTAGCAGGCGGGGCACTGTTGGCACCTCGTGGGCGTGGCGCTGCGCGGCCCCGCCGCGATATGGTGTCGAACCCGTTGACCGCCAACTGCACGCGAAGGGAGCCACCGATGCCGCCCGAGGCCGAGCATTCAACATCCGACTCTCCCGCGACCGCCCCCGAAGTTGCTGCGCTGCCTGGCATTCGGCGCGTCGGGCAGATCGCCGTCCCCATCAATAGCCTGGATCGGGCTGTTGCGTTCTACCGGGACGTGCTGGACCTGACCTTTCTGTTCCAGGCACCGCCGGGCCTCGCATTCTTCGACTGCGGCGGCGTCCGGCTGATGCTCAGCCTGCCTGAGTCGCCGGAGCAGGTCCGGCAGCCCGGTCCTGCCCTCTACTACCTCGTAGACGACTTGCCGGCGGCCTGGGCGACTCTCGCGGCGCGCGGTGCCGCGCCCGTGTCCGAGCCGCATCTGATCGCCAAACTGCCCGACCACGACCTGTGGATGGCGTTCATCAGCGACAGCGAAGGCAACCTGCTCGGGCTGATGAGCGAGGTCCGCTCTCCGAGTTGAGCGCAGGAGAGACACGAGCAGATGAGTTGACGACGGTGCCCGCTCGCCACGCGGCGGCGGCCCCGCTTCCGACTCGTCTGCTCCCGTGTCGTCGATGACGGATGATTAGTGGCCGCGCAGTTTTGCCGGCGTGAAGCGGATCGCCACGCTGTACGCTTGCGCGAACGTCTCCGGCGTCATGCCGATGCTCTGGATGCCCGGCGCGTACTTCTCCAGGTAGGCCGGCACCTGAAGTGCCTGCGGAGCACCCGCGTCAATGCGCGCCTCGCCGGTCAAGATCACGACATCCCCGCCGTGCTCGTCGCTGTTCAGGTGTAGGCTGACGCGCGGATTCGCGGCGATGTGGCGCAACTTCGGCGCGTCCGACTTGCTGTAGATCAGCGCCGTCTCGCCGTCCCACAAGAACCAGATCGGGCTGGGCTGCGACGTCCCGTCTGCTGCGACGGTCGTCAACCAACCGATCCGGTCCTCGTTCAGGCGGCGGACCACCCGCGCCCCGAACGTGCTGCTCGTATCAATCTGCATGGTCGCTCTCCTCGCGCCGCCGCCCGTTGTCGCGGCGCTCATGCCCTCGGACTGCGCCACGTCGGCACGCCGGTGGCCCCGTGTGGCGATACCCCAGATGCACCGCCCCATGCTCGCTCTAACCGCATGCCGCCAGGATCTATGCCCATCTGCGGCAAGAAACTATCTAAAGGTTCAATGCGGGGTGTGCCTGCCGCCCCACGAAACACGCTCGACACGTTCATCTTGACGGAGCCTGGATCGACAGAATGGCGTCTCACCGCTGGACAGGGCTGCTCGCTCGCCCTACCATCCACACCAGCGAGCAGGCTGACGCACAACACGGGCATCGGGGGCGGCTACAGCATGGAACGCGGGTGTCTTGGCTCGGTCGGCATCGGCATCGCGCTGTTCAGCGCCTTCTTCGTCGTAACGGCCGTCGTGGAAAGCGCGACGGTAAGACCTCGCCCGGTGTCTACGCCGGCTTGATCGTCTTCTTCGGGCTGCTGATGGCCGGCGGGGCGTATCTGGCCTGGCGGATGTTCACGAAGAAGCCAACCACGGCCGGTGTTGCCGGCGTGGGCACCGGCGCATCTGGACAGACCCCGCCGACGCGCACCGAAGCGGACCGTGAGCGCCTGATTCTCCGGCTGGCCGAGCAGGAGCACGGCCGCGTGACGGTGCCCGAAGTTGCGGCGCGCTGCGACCTGACCATCGCCGAATCGAAGGCCACACTGGACCGGCTGGTCATGGCCCAGGTTGCCACCATCCAGGTCACGCAGGGAGGTGTGCTGGTGTACGTCTTCCCGGGCCTGCTCTCCGACCACGAGAAGGCACAATCCAAGGATTTCTAGCGGCCGGCGCGACGATCAGAAGGTACACGGGGAGCACTGAGATGGAACGCGGGTTACTGGCAGCAGTCGGCGGCGGCATAGCCCTCTTCGGTGGCCTGATGCTGGCGTACTTCATCGGAGAACTGACCTCCGGCAAGAGCGAGAACACGGCAGGGCTGAACGCCGGCCTGATCGTCTTCTTCGGCGGGATGCTGGCCGTTGGCGTGTACTTGATCTGGCGAATGATCCGCACGGCCAATGTTGATGCAGTCGGTGCGACCCGGCCCGGCGTCACCACCCCGCGCGGGCCGTCCTCCGCCCCATCAGCGCCGCCGCCCACCACCGACGAGGCCCGAGAGCGCGTGGTGCTGAAGCTGGCCGAGAAGCAGCACGGCCGCGTCACCGTCCCGGAAGTTGCGGCGCGCTGTGACCTGACAATTGCTGAGGCGAAAGCAACACTCGACCGGATGGTGCTGCTCCAAGTGGCCCATATGCAGGTGACGGCCAGCGGCGGACTGGTCTACGTCTTCGCCGGGTTCCTGTCCGACCAGGACAAAGCTGGCGCAACTGATTTCTAGCGCCGGGCCAGCAGGCTCGCGGGCATGGAGGCACGGTGCCTGCGCGGCGGCAAGCCGAGCCACGGCGTCGGCGCGCCGTCAGTCGCGCAACCCGACGTACCGCTGGTGCAGCCAGTCAGGATCGAAGCGGTACCGGTCATCTGCGCTCGCTGCGACATTCGCTTCGGCCTCGGCGGGCGTGCGCATGCCGACCAGGGCCACGCTCACCAGCGGGTTGGACAGCACGAACGACAGCAGCGCGGCCGGGAGATCAACGCGCTGCCCCAACGCCGGGTCGAGCAGGCCCAGCCAGCGCTGGAACGTACCGCTGGTTAGCGAGCGCATGGTGATGATCCCCATGTCGCGATCGGCGGCCTCGTACATCAGACCGGCCTGACGGCTCGGGTCATACGGGTGCTGGAAGAGCAGGTTGTAGCAAACCTGGACAACATCGAACGCATTCGAGCGTAGCAGCGTACTGGCCGGCCCGTTCGCGCCCTCCGTCGTGAACCCTAGGAAGCGCACCAGCCCTTCGTCACGCGCCCGCTGCATGCCGGCCAGTGCGCCACCCGGACCAAGCATCTGTGCGACGTGCTCGTCGGTGTACCAGCCGCCGTGATATTGCAGCACGTCGATCTGCTCCACCTGGAGCCGCTGCAAGCTGGCGTCGACGCTGCGCCGCACCGCGTCGGCGTCGTCGCCCGTCACCTTCGTGGCGACGGTCACGCCTGCCTGGCGGCCGTGGAGCGCCCGCCCGAGCATCTCCTCGCTGCGGCCCCGGCCGTAGCCTGGGGCGCTGTCAAAGTAGGTGACACCCAGATCCACGGCCCGCTGCACCGTCTGGACAATCTGGTCGGCGGCGTCATCAGCGCTGGCGTCCCAGGAGCCGAGATAGTTCGTCAAGCCGGCCGGCGCGCCGCCAAACCCGACTTCCGACACGTCCAGCCCGGTCCGCCCGAGCCGCCGGGTTCGCACCATCGTCGCTCCTCCACAGCCGTTCGCCCAGGCTGCTCGGACCGCACCCAGGTAGCGGCGCGCCCCGTGCGGGTCGGTATACCACCCCGGCCGCACCATCAGGCAGAAGCAACCGTAAACGGCATGACGGCGCAGGCGCTGGTTCAGGCCAGTGCGGACAGCACCGGGCCACGACCGCGCCCCCGATCGCGCTTCGCCAGCAGCCGCGCGAGCCGATGGTGCAGCGCGGTCCGCTCGCCTACGGCCCCGGCCTGCCGGCGGAGCACCTGCACGTCAACGATGGTCAGCGCCTCCTCCACCGCCTGGATGGCGGCATCGTAGTCGTGAGCGCGATGCTCATAATGCTTCGCCAGTTCCACGAACGGCTCGCAGCCGGTCAGCCCGAGCGTTGCCAGCCGCCGCCAGAGTTGCACCGCGCGCTCGTGCCGCCCGACGCGCTTGCTGATGGCCGCCAGCCGCGTCGCCACGCGCGCCCGCAAGGCAACGTCGCGGCGCAGCGTCAGCGCCTGCTCATAGCGGCTGCACGCTTCCTCTAAGAGGCCCAGGTCTTCATAGATACGCGCCGCCGCGAACAGGTCCGCAACAGCCGGCAGCACCTCGGGGGCGGCCTGCGGCACGGCCTGGGGGACGATAGGGGCCGGTTGCACGGCCTCGGGCACGACGGCGGCGGTAGAAGCGGCAACCGGCAGCGGCCCGTCCAGCAGTCGCCCGAGCCGGCAGGTCAGCGCCACCAGGCTCAGAATGTCGTGGCGGTTATGCTCGAAGACGGCAGCCATCGCCTCCGGCCGCCCGCCGCGCACGTACTGGAAGTACAGGTCAGGGATCATCCAGCCCGGCACGTCAGGGCCGCGCTCGTGGCCCAGGATGGCCCGTTCCAGCGTCCCCAGCGTGCACGACGGCAACCGCTCCCGCCAGAATCGCCGCGATGGGTGCAACAGATCCAGATGCACGCCCGTGGGCACGGTTGGGCGCTGGCGGTTGGCCGAGTACCGCGTGAGCAGCAGCGGCACGTCGAACGACTTGCCGTTGAACGTCACCACCGCCTCGTGGCGCGCCAGTTCCTGGGCCAACGCCGCCAGCATCGCCGGCTCCTCGGCGTGGTCGCGCATGAAGAACTGCCGCAGGATCAGTTGATCACCCCGGAAGTACGCCAGTCCGACCATGAACGCGTAGGTGCCGGTACCGCCAGCCAGCCCCGTCGTTTCGGTATCCAGGAAGACGATAGACTCGCGGTCCAGGTCCAGCGGCGAGGCGGCCCGCGCGAGGCAGGCCAACCCCCGGTCCGACACGTCAAGGAACCCACCGAGTGCCTCGTCGCCGTGCCGGTGAGCGAGCGTCAGGATGCGCTCGGCCACGAAGCAGGTGCCGAGTGGCCCCTCAAGGACCGCGCCCGGCACCAGATGGTGCACGTCATGGTCGCGCGCGCCGGGCCGGGCCGACGTACCGG
>JBBQBU010000168.1:0-10920 GCA_038318015.1 Chloroflexota bacterium
GGTCAAGCTCGCCGGTCTTGATGGCGCGGTCGGTCTGGAGGAGCCGCCGCAGTGCCCCTTCAAGCTCCTCCACGCGATACGGCCGGGCCTGCCGCTCGGTCTTCTCGGCCACGAACGGGTGCGCGCCCATCCGGCTCGCCATCGCCGGCCCGCGCACGCCCTGGTCGATCAACTCGCGCGCCTGGATCAGCCGGCGCAGGCTGGCAGCAATCTGCGGGATGACGCCTTCGGGACGCTCGCCGCGCTGGAACAGTTGCCGCAGGTGGACCAGGGCCGGGCCGCGCTGGTTCTGCCCGAGCGCATCCAGCAGCCCGAAGATCGTCACCTCGGGGCTGGCCGACAGCAGATGCACGTCGTCCAGGGTCACAGCGCGGTCGCCGGCATAGGTGATGAGCTTCGCCACTTCCGAGTCGAGCAAACCCAGGTCGTCGGGTGCAAGCTGCGCCAGTTGGCGGACGGCGGCTATCTCCAGCTTGCCGCCGTGCTGCTTCGCCCGCTTCTCGATCCAGCGGCTAAGCTCGGCCGGCTTCGGGCGCTCGTAGCCGCGCACATGCGAACGGTCGGGCGGCAACAGTGACGCGATGGCGGCCGGGTCGATCTGATCCTCGACCAGCACCAGCGCCGTCGAGTCCGGAAGCTCGTTCAGCAGCGCGCTCAGTTCGACGGCCGGGCCGGTCTCGGGCGACGGCTCGGCAGCCTTTGCTTTCGCGGTCCTGGCCGGGGCAGCGCTGCGGCCGCTGCGCCCCTTGCGCGCCGACGCCTTGCCGCCACCCGCCACCCGCGACAACAGTCCCTGCACCACCACGAGCCGGCGGTCGCCCATGAACGGCAGCGCATCGGCCACGGCCCGCACGTCGCGCACGGCCACGTCGTCGCCAGACAGCACGGTCAGGTTGTACGCACCGCACGGCTCGGCCAGCATGCGCCGCTTCAGGCTACGCACCTGCTCATCGCGGGTGAAGCGGTCGGTGCCCCAGAGGACGTAGATCAGTTGCGGCTTGGTGGCGGCGGTCATCGCTGCTCAGTTGTCACCTGACTGGCCGGCTGCTGGTGCTATGGGCCTACGCCACCGGCGCGCCGGTGATGCGCTCCGGGTGCGTGTAGACATTCATGCTGGCAGCCCGAATATACCCGATCACCGTCAGCCCCAGGTGTTCCCCAAGCGTCACAGCAAGCTGCGTTGGCGAGGTCCGCGACCCGACGACAGGTACGCCCATCAGCGCCGCCTTCAGCAGCATCTCTGACGAGATCCGGCCGGACGATACGGCCATCGTGCCGCGCGTGCCGAGGCCGCGCAAGAGCGCCTCGCCGCGCAGCTTATCAAGCGTGTTATGTCGCCCAATGTCCTCACCGACGGCGAGGACGCCGCCCGCTGGGTCCGACGCACCGGCAGGCGACGCTGGATCGAGCAGAATGGACGTGTGGACGCCGCCCGACTGGTTGTAGAGCGACGAGTGGTCGTAGAGTTGGCGCAGGGCCAGGTACACGCGCTCCGGGGCCACGCGCACACCGTCAGCCGGCAGGCGCAGGCTGGCGATCTCGTCCAGGTACGCGCCAAAGCTGACGCCGCCGGTACAGCCGGACGTAATGATCCGGCGCGTCGGCAGCGGTGGCGCGGGCCGCGAAAGCCAGACCTCGGCCAGCCCGTCCGGCAGGCAGACCCGCAGCGCGTTCACATCGTCCAGGCCGTCGATGATGCCCTCGTGGAAGAGGAAGCCCAATACCAGCGCGTTGACGCGGTGCGGCGAACACATCAACTCGACCAGTTCCGCGCCGTCAACCACGATCCGCAGCCGCGTCTCGGCAATGACCGGCTCTGCGACGGCCCGCGAGGCACCAGCATGGAACCGCACGTACCGCTGCACAACCACCGGCGTCTGCGTCGGCGCAAGCACGGCAACCTGATCCGCACGCGCATCGGCCCGCTCGGCAAGCGGGCTGGCCTGATCCGTTCGCACGACGGCCTGCACGACGCCAGTATCGGCGGCACCTCCGGCGCGCTCTTCGCCCATCGCGCCGGATAGCTCGTCGGTCAGCACCGTCGCTCGCGCTACCCCATCGACCAGCGTGGCCGGCGCGGCGTCCTCAATCATGCTCAGTCGTCGTCGTGGTCAGACATGGCCACATCGGCGTGCTCCAATCGCTGCCCGATTCCGCTGGCCCGCGTCAGCCCTTCGGCCAACGCTTCCTGATCGAGCCGCCAGGTTACCAGGTCGTCTAGCAACAGGTGTGCCAGCCGCTCCGAGCGCGGCCCGCCGGCCCGCTTGATGGCGCTGTCGCAGTTCCGGCAGCCGAACAAGTCCCAGGTGCCCAGGTCGTAGATCGGCAGGCTGGCGACCGGCTCCAGGTCGCCGTCGGTACAGACCGGACAGGCCGGCACCGCCCAGGGCCAGGCCCAGCCGGTCGCACAGCGCCCACAGCGCAGGCGGGCGCTTGGCCCGCCAGCGGCCTCCCCGCCACCGACGACGCGCTCGGCCAGGATCGGCCGGCCACCGCAGACGGGGCAGTACCCCTTGCTCCAACCGTGCAGCCCGAGCGCCGGCGCGAGCCGCCCGGCGACAGCCGCCAGCAACGGCCGGGCCGCAAGGTCGGCCAGAGGGTCCACCAGCGAGGACGGTACCTCCGCGGCCTCAGCAAGCTGCTCCAGGTGCTCGGCGTGCCCGACGATAGCCTCGGCGACCAGTTGCTCGGGGTGCAGCCGGTGGGAGCGGATCGCCTGCAAGAGCGCCTCGGCCGGCTCGCGCATGGATGGCTCGGTAAGCATCGCCACCGTCAGCCGCTCGAACAGCGCGACAATCGACGCGGGGACCGGCACCGCCAGTTGCTGCAAGAGCGGCACGCCGGCCGCCAGCCGCGCCCGCACGAGGTCGGCCGGCACCCGTAGCTCGCCGACCGGTACCTCGGCCAGGTCGATCAACTCGATGAGCGCTCCCCGCAGCGCCAACTCGTCGGCAAGGGCCGGCTCGGCGGCTGCCAGCGCCACCAGCCGATCATGCAGCGTGTCGCCCGATTCCATCCACGCCCCCACGGCTCCTACGGCCGGCAAATGCAGCACCCACCGCGTCGGCGGCGCGCCCAGCTACCTCGATTCTACTGTGCAGGTCGGCACGCCTGGGTACAATCCGCCCAGGAGGGTCCGATGTCGTCAGCCACGCCGCCCGAACCATCGACGAAGCGCGCGCGCCCCCTCGTCCTGATCGTGATTGACGGCTGGGGTATTGCGCCAGATGGTCCGTCGAACGCCATCGCACTGGCGCAGACGCCGGTCATGGACCGCCTCTGGAACACTGCGCCGCACACCACCGTTGAAGCGTCGGGCGAGGACGTCGGGCTGCCGGCCGGGCAGATCGGCAACTCGGAGGTCGGCCACCTCAACATCGGGGCCGGCTACACCGTCCTGCAAGACTTGCCGCGCATCGACCACGAGATCCAGTCTGGCGTGTTCTTCGAGAATGAGGCGCTGGTCGGGGCTGTCCAGTTCGTGAAGGACGGCCAGCCCGACGCAGATGGCCGCGCGCCGCGCTTGCACCTGATGGGCCTGTTCAGCGATGGCGGCGTCCACAGCCACGCTTCGCACGCGTTGGCGCTAGTCGATCTCGCGAAGCGCCACGGCGTTGAAGACGTCCAGGTGCACCTGTTCCTGGACGGGCGCGACGTGCCGCCCCGGCAGGCACTGGACGACATCAAAGCGTTCGAGCCGCAGCTTGCCGAGCGCGGGAACGCCCGCATCGCCACGGTGATGGGCCGCTACTTCGCGATGGACCGCGACAAGCGCTGGGACCGCGTCGAGAAGGCGTACCGCGCGCTGGTCACGGGCGAGGGCGAGCAGGCCGCAACAGCAGCCGACGCCGTGCAGCAGTCGTACGCCGCCGACGCCGGCGACGAGTTCGTGAAGCCCACGGTGATCGGCAAGGGCGACGAGGCCGCCTCCGCGCGTATCCGCGCGGGCGATGCCGTCATCTTCTTCAACTTCCGCGCTGATCGCGCCCGCGAGTTGACGCGCGCCTTCGTGCTGCCGGACTTTGACGGCTTCGAGCGCCCGGCGTGGCCGCAACCGCTCCATTTCGTCACGTTCGCCGAGTACGAGGGTGGGCTGCCGGTGACGGCCATCGCGTTCGCGGCCACGCTGGTCGAGACGCCGTTGGCAAAGGTCGTGGCTGACGCCGGACTGAAGCAGTTGCACGTGGCCGAAACCGAGAAGTACGCCCACATGACATATTTCCTGAACGGCGGCCACGAGGACGCCTTTCCGGGCGAGGACCGGGTGATGGTGTCCTCCCCAAAGGCGGCCACCTACGACCTGGAACCAGCCATGAGCGCGGCCGGAGTCGCGGACAGAACCATCGAGGGGATCAAGGCGGGATACCCGTTCATCGCGCTGAACTTCGCCAATCCGGACATGGTCGGTCACACCGGCATCCTCGACGCAGCCATCGTCGCCGTCGAGACGGTGGACCAGGCCATCGGGCGCATCGTGGAGGCGGCGGCCACTGCGGGCGCGGCCGTGCTAGTAACGGCCGATCACGGCAACGCCGAAGAGATGGTGGACGAGCAGGGCCGCCCGAAGACCGCCCACACCACCAATCCGGTGCCGGTCATCATCGTGGGGGCGGACGAGGTACAGTCGTTACGGGCCGCCGGGCGACTGTCGGACGTGGCACCGACCGTGCTGGAACTGCTCGGGTTGACGCCGCCGCCCGGCATGACGGCACGCACACTGATCGACCGGAAGGGGTAAGGGCGTGGCCGACCTGCCCCCAGAGAGCGCACCTCCAGAAGGCACGCCCGCGAGCACGCCCCCGGAACCGAACCCCGTCGAAGGCACGCCCGCGAAGGAGCGGGCGCTCGCCATGCAGCCGCCGCCCGACCCGGCCGACATGTCCTCCATGCTCAGCCTGATCGTGCTGAGCGCGGTGCAGATTTTGCGCGGGACGGCCGGCGCTATCGCCCTGCGCGATAGCTCGGGGCGGTCGCTGTCGATCCGGGCCAGCTACGGCCTGAAGCCCGAGGTCGTGGCGGCGCTGCATCCGCGCCTGGACGAAGTGATCCTGGGCACGCTGGGGCGGGTGGGCGAGCAGGTGGCGCTGGTCTGGCAGGGGGAGGCGGCATCCTGGGCACAACGCGAACGAATCGCGCAGATCCTGGCGCTGCCGCTCGCGGACCACACCTCGAAGGCCATCGGCGTCATCTACATCTTCCGCGACGCTGCCGCCGCCCGGTTCAGCCCGGCCGACCGCGACGTGCTGGACGTGTTCGCGCGGCAGGCGGCCACCACTATTCAGCAGGCCCGGCTGGCAGCGGCCGTCCTCACCGAGCGCCAGCGGCTGGAGTCGATGCAGTCGTCGTTCGTCTCGATTGTGAGCCACGAGTTGCAAACGCCGGTCTCGATCATCAAGGCGTACGCCGGCACCCTGGCCCGGCCAGACGGCCCCTGGAGCCGAGACACGGTGATCCGCGTTGCCCATACCATCGAAGAGGAGTGCGACCGCCTGTACCGGCTCATCAGCGACCTGCTAGACATCTCGAAGATTCAGGCCGGGCGGGTGGCGATGTCGATTGGGCCGGTTGACGTACCGGACCTTGCGGAGACGCTGGCGGAGCGCAGCCGCCCGCGCTCGGCTATCCACCAGTTCGAGACGGACTTTCCGACCGACTTCCCGATGATCCGTGGCGACCGCGAGAAATTGCGGCAGGCGCTCGGCAACCTCGTAGACAACGCCATCAAGTACTCGCCCAACGGCGGCGCGATCACCATTGGCGGGCGGGCCGAACCGTCGCACGTTGTCCTGTTCGTGCGCGACGCTGGCATCGGCATTCCGCAGGTCGAGCAGGGCCGAGTGTTCGAGCGGTTCCACCGGGTAGACACACGGCTGAGCCGCACGACCCAGGGTGTCGGGCTGGGTCTGTACATCTGCCGGGTGATCGTCGAGGCGCACGGCGGACAAATCTGGGTCGAGTCGGACGGCAGCGACCACGGGAGCACATTCTACATCCGCTTGCCGCGCTAAATCGTCACCGACAAAACATTTGTCACACATATGCGGCTCGGGCGTCGCCTTCTGGTTGTTTCTCGCGTTGTGTATCGTATGCGACTGCGCAAGGCGTGCTGACGGGAGGTACTCCGAGCCGTGCAGAGTGGAACCGATTCCAGCCGGCTCCTGGCTGCCTCTGCGTGTGTGTTCGGTCTCGTGCTGAGCGCGGCGCTGGTTGCCACCACGACCTCTGGCGCCGGTCGGGTCATCGCCCTGGCCGCCCTGGTGCTGGCGGCGTTGGCCGGGCAATCTCACCGGGACCGGCGCGAGGCGCTGGCGGTGGGGCTGGCCGTGAGTGCCGTGGTAGCCTGGTGCAGCAGCAACGCCGGCCAGGTCGCCGCCCCCGTGGTGACGACGCTGTGCATCGTGCTGAACACGAGCGTGGCGGCCTGGAGCCGTCCACGCACCGCACCAGCGACCGCCCTGCCCTCGGCGCACGGCACGGCCGGCCGGATGCTGGCGTTGCCGGCTCCCCGAGCCGCTGTCCAACCGTTCAGCAGCCGCCGGTACGTCACCGGTGATGCTGCCGACAGCCCGTTGCTACGCGGAGCCGAAGCCGCACTAGCGCACGCCCACCTGGAACCAGCCGCCCGCGAGCGCCACGCCCGCGTTGCCTAGCCTTTCCGCCTCGACACGGCGCCTCGCGCTGCGTCCCCAGACCTCTTTACCGTCCACGTCGCCCGGCTGCCCGTACTCCCGCCGCGAATCCGCGCGCGCGGCCCGGCGAACGGTACAATCAGCAGCGGCGATCCTGGCGACTTCAGGTGTAGGGGCCATGGCGGTTCAGCGACGACGCATCCTCCTGGTAGACGACGAGCCTCGCATTCGCGACTCGGTCCGGATGAACCTCGAACTCGAAGGGTTCGACGTATCCGAGGCCGGCAACGGCGTCGAGGCGCTCGAAAAGGTGCGCCTGACGATGCCCGAGGTCGTCGTGATGGACGTGATGATGCCGGGCATGGACGGCTTCGAGGCGCTGCGGGAGTTGCGGCGCTTCTCGACGGTGCCGGTCATCATGCTGACGGTGAAGGCCGACGAGCGCGATGTGGCGCGCGGCCTGGAACTGGGGGCCGACGACTATGTGGCGAAACCGTTCAGCCAACTGGTGCTGACAGCGCGCATCAAGGCCGTGCTGCGGCGCGCGGAGCTGCCGCCCCCTGCGCCGCGCCAGTCCATCGTCGTGGACGACCGCCTGAGCATCGACTTTGAGCGCCGCGAAGTCATCGTTGACGGCCAGAAGGTGCAGCTACGCCCGACCGAGTACCGGCTGCTCTATCACCTTGCCAGCAACCCCGGCACCGTCCTCTCGCACGAGACGCTGCTGTCGCGGGTCTGGGGGCCGGAGTACCGCGACGCCAGCCACTACCTCCGGCTGTACGTCAACTACCTGCGCCAGAAGATCGAGGAAGACCCGTCCACCCCGCGCTACATCCTGACGGAGCGCGGCGTCGGCTACCGCTTCGTGGACCTCGCACGGGACCGCTGACCAGCCGGTGCGCCCCTCACCCCTCTCCCCCAGGTCGCGGGCGAGGGAGAGAGGCAATATCGTGGCGAAGCCCGCACCTGACGCCCCTCCCACTGCAGCCCGCGCGCTACTACGAGGCGGGCGAGGCGGCATCCGGGCTGCCGGATGCCGCCTCGGGGCGGCCGCGCCCGGTGCCGGCCAGGATCTCCTCGACCTCTGTCACGACCTGCGTGATGTAGAACGGCTTCGAGATGACCCGCGCCACGCGCCGCCGAAGCGGAGCCTCAAGCTCGCGGGTGTAGGCTGAGATCACCAGGATCGGCACGTCACGGGTACTGTCGTCGTCCTGGAGTTCCCGCACGATGGCCCAGCCGTCCTTGCCGGGCAGCGCCAGATCCAGGGTGATGAGGACCGGTTGCAACTGGCGCACCGTGGCCACCACGTCACGGCCGTTCTCCAGGGCCACGACGCGATAGCCCTCGGCTTCGAGGACGAAGCCAAGCAACTCTCGGATTTCGTCGCTATCTTCGACGACAAGAATGCACTTGTCGTTCGTGTCGCCTGCTTGTTGTGTCATGGGATGTCGCCGTCCGCCGAGTGGTCGCGCCATCTGCCCCGCAAGAATCAGGCCCGCGCTATGTCGTGCCTCGCCGCGCGGCGCTACCAATCGGTCGCTGCCCGCTTACCGTGACGCAGTGATGGCACCGCACGAATCATCGTCGCACGGTGCCATCAACGGGGACAACATCTGCCGTGCGACAACAACCTTGTCGGGCGGCTCAGCTCCGGAACATGAACTCCACGCGCTCGGGCCGGGCCTCAACCAACTCCAGTTCGCCGCCGCGCTGGGTGAGCAGGACGCGCGGCAACTGGCTGCCCAACTCGTGCGTGACCTGGAACGTCAACTGCCGCTCGTCAAAGTCCGCCACGCGCACCTCGCGCACCTCGGCCATCGCCTTCAGCGACCGCTCAAGCGCCAGCGCCGCCTGGAAGTTGGGCACCGACTGGAAGATGAGCGTCTGGGTCACGGCACCGGCCGGCCCGGTCATGACTGGCTCCGCTGCCGGTTCTGCCTCGGCGGCCGGTTCAGCGATGGCCTGCTCGTCGTCCTCGTCCTTGTCATCCGCGGTCAGGTCCGGTGCACGGCGCATAAAGACCGGCTCGTCCTGGGGCACTGACGTGATCGTCGTCGGGCGCTCAGCCGGTTCCTCGTCGTCGTCACCGGCAGCCGTGGGCCAGACGGGCATCCCCGGCACCGTGGCGTCATCTTCGTCTTCGTCGGCATCCACGGTGGCCGGTGCCCAGAGTCGCCCCATGTCGGGCGGCGGTGCGTCGTCGCTGTCCGCCGACAGGTCCAGCGCCGGCATGATGCCGGTCGGCCGCTCGCCGTCGTCGGCCTCAGCAAGCGCCGCGTCGGCAGCCTCGAACTCCTCGGCCTCGGCCTCGTCGCCGTCCACATCATCAGCGACCACGACCGCCGGGAGTGCGGGCGGCGCTGGAGGTGCCGGTGGTGTGGGCGCCACGTCCTCTACCTGGCTGGGCGAGCTTGACGCGGCAGCGGCCACACCGGCGGCTCCGATTGCAAGTGCACCGACGCCAACGGCAGCGCCTCCGGGCGTCGAGAGCAGGCGGCCGACGCGCTCGGAGAGGCCGCGCAGACGCCCCTCGACGTTGCGCGGCTCGCCGGTGGAGGCGGCACCAGCGCCAGCCGCGCCACCAGACTGCGCTGCCGCACGCGCCCGAGCAGCGGCGATGATCTCGGCCGCCCGTGCCTCAGCATCTGCGACGATGGCCTCGGCGCGCTCCTGGGCCGCAGCAATGGCCTCGGCAGATTCGCGCTCGGCGTCTTTCTGCGACAGCCGGACCTCATCCTCGACGGCTTCGATGTTCGCCTGCACGTCGGCAACGCGCTGTTCAAGAGCAGCCTGCTGCGCCTCCTGCTCGGTGCGCTGCTGCTGCAACTGGCCGAGCATCTCGGAGCCGCGCGCCTGCACCGATTCGACGGCCGCCGAGATCTGTTGCCGCGCCGACGCGACGGCGGCCACCAGTTCGTCGTCGAGCGTTGAGAGCATCCGGCTGAACTCGTCCCGCCACTCGACCTCGTGTGGTGAAGCCGACCGGTCAGCCGCCGCGGCTTCCTCGGGCGACGTGTGCCGCGTGGGCTCGTCCACCATCTCGCTCCTCGTTCGTCCGGCTCTACGGATTATCGTAATGTGGGTGCTGGCGCCGGCACCGCGTGGGACGGAGACGGCAGCCGCTGGGGCGCTCGTCAGGAGTGCGCCTGCGACGCCCCTGGAGGATACATCGTTCTGGCGCGACGCGGCTGCTCTGTCGTCTCTCGATATCGTGAGGTTCGCGCGTTACGTCATGCTCCTGGTCAGCGGGTGGACCTTGCGTCCTCAGCAAGCAGCGCCGGCCCGTCCGTCAGCGACTGCAATGGCCCGTACACCACGTCTCGCACCGGGCCGCTGCCGACCAACGGCCAGAACGTGAAGGCCAAGAGACTCGCCGCGACGCCCCACAGGCCCAGGCGCTGAAACAGGTTGGGGCCATGCGTCCTGGCCGCCGGGCCGCGCATCGGAGCGCTGTTCTGCGAACGTTGGCCAGGGCGCGGGGCCGCCGCCGACGTTCCCAGGACATCCGCCACCAGTTGCGCCGTCTCGTACGGGCCGGCGCTCTCCGGCTGGTACACGTCGAGCGCGTGGTCAAAGCCCGCCGAGTCAGCGGTCAGCCTGGAGCGCGTGAAGATCACCGGCACCTGAGCCGCTCGGTCGCTCGGTCGGAGCGTCTCGTAGAGGCGCAGTTGCAGCCGGCCGGTGATGTGGTTGTCCAGCAGCACGGCGTCGATGCCCCGCGTCACGTCGATGCCCGCCCGGTTGGCGACCCACACCGAACTCTCCGTCAACGACAGGACGTCCACCGCCGGCAAGCACGGCTTCAACCGCGTCGAAAATGCGTCATCATCGCTTACCAACAAGACCCGCTTCCGGGACCGGCGCGGTGCAGCCGTCGTCATCGTGTCGTCTCCGCTCTCTCCCGCCCCGTCAGGCCATCCCGCCTGTCGCATCGTTGCGGAGGCACGCGCCGTTCGGGACTGATCGGTCATCCTCGTGACTGGCAGAACGGCCTCGCCGTGGCAAGGTTGCGCCAGAGTTTACCGTTATGTCTGCTTCCAACGAAGTTCGCCGGAGTTGGACAAAACGCGCGGAGGAGGCGTCGCGGGGAGCGTGAAGACGGTGATGCGGCCGTGATGGGCCGTCAGATCACGCCGGCGTAACAACCGAAGGCAGCGCCCAGGCCGTCTGCGCCGGCGCGACTCCCCGCCCGGTGGGCGTCGGAGCGGCATCCGGCACGGCGGTTGGGACCGCAGCCGGCGGCGTAATGGCCGGCGGATTCCACTCCAGGCGCACCAGCATCAGCAGC